>JAYWMQ010000004.1 GCA_035873375.1 Nitrospirota bacterium
GCCTGGATCAGGCTGTTAATACCTTCTAAAATGCCATTGTTAATGTTGGACTGAAACCATCGAAGGACACCGTTCCAGTGTCGTTTAATTGTATAAGCAGCTTGCTTGATTGGCTTCAATCGGCTATGTGTAGCCCAGAAATACCACTTCTTAAGATAGGCTTCTGCCATCAATGGAGGTTGATTGAACAGCTCCTGAAAGTTGAGACGAATGTGATAGGCACGACTGGTCTTCAGGTTGAGCTTTTTAACTGTCAGCTGTTCAAGGGTTCCTATCTGAGACAGCTTGAGGTTTTCCGGGTTTTTCAGCCATAGGTAACGTGTTCGAGCCAACTCGGGTCGATCTTCTTGCTCCTGACGGCGCACTTCATCCACAGCCTCATTGATGATTTTCATGATGTGAAACTTATCAAAAGTTAACTGGGCGTTGGAAAACTCTTTTTCAACACCGCTGATGAATGCCGGAGACATGTCACAACATACTTCTTCAATCTTTTCAGGATTGCCATTGTGATTGGTCAAATCCTCCTTGAAACGCTCTACAGTGGAAGCATCTTTGCCTTCTGTGGCAAAGAGAACTCTTGGGCCTTTAAAATCTACAAACAGACTCACATAGTTATGACCACGCTTGCTTGAGGTCTCATCAACACCGACTTGTCTGACCTCAGTATAATCGGCATTATTCCGCGCCTCATCTACATAGTGGTGCAGTACTCGCCACAGCCGCGTATCGTGTTCATTAACAAAGGCGGCTATCGTCTTTACCGGCATGGCTTTGGCTAACGTCATGATCATAGCTTCAAATAATAACGTGAAACCACTTCCTGAACGAGCCCAGGGTGCTTCAATTAATCGAATCCCACACCTCTTACACTGGACTCGAGGCACTCTCGCAATCAGGTATGTCTCGTGCTGGAAAAAATTCAAGTGTCGCCAAGTCTTCTCTTCAGTGTCATATGCTTTTACGTCATCCTGTCCACACTCTGGACAGCTAAAAGTGCTTCCGCGAGGAAAATCAATCTTTATTTCTAAACGCTTCTGCTGCGGATCAAAATCTGAAGATGTCACCCGCCACGGCGGTGTCAAACCAAGGGCCTTTTGTATAAGTTCAGTATCTGTCATAATGCGTATGAACTTACCATTTTGTATGGCTACTAAGCAAGGGCTACCCACTCAAATCAGCGAGGAACCAATCTTTGAATACTCGTATATCTTTACTGAGCTAAATGCCATCTCTGCCTGAGCCAATAAAAACGGGAGATCATGTCGATCCTTAACAAAATATATTGATGGCTTTTCCAGGGCCAGAGCAGCTCCAGCTTCAACCAACACGCTGGACGCAAACTTTTCAGGAAGTACCATAATAAAATATCGACTTTCTTTTAATGCTAAAAAATCATCCTGTACAGATAAATCCGGAGCATCAAAATCAGACATTGATCTTATGTCTCTGCCTGCATAAATAATAGACTTAAACTTGCATTCTTTTCTAAAGGTATCTATTAGATTTAGAATTCCTTGCCTGTCTTTTTTATACTCGTCATCTGAATCAAAACTTGCCATAGGCGATGCGATGAATAAATCATGTTTAATTGATATTTCATTGCTGGATAGCGATGGCCCTGAAGATAAGCTTTGTTGTTTTTTAAAAACAATGAACAGTATCCCTGCAAGTACAAGCAACATTCCTATGATTAGGATAGTGAAATCCTGGCCTTTAGCTTTAGACGCAAGCAGACCTAAAATAACTTCAGTCACAAGCACAATAAGCACCAAGAGCCCTAACGGTGTTTTTACTTCACTTATTATTGCTACCCTCGATTCCTTGGGTTGCTTAACCATTACTTTCTCCTATGTTCGCTATAATAAATAAGCATAACCAGTTACTATTTTATATAGTTTTCTGCACTCTCACGAAGTGTACCAGACTGAAATGGTAATCGACAAGCATCCTGTTGTGTTTCTACAAAAGGTGGCAGACCCCGGAGGTCTTTCACTTTTTCTCTGGTTATATTGAAAAACAAAACGTCCCGCATGAGCTGTACTGTCATGCAGTGACAGCTCCATGCGGAACGTTAGGCAATTATTTCCTTCCCTTCAAGAATACCATTCTTATAAGCGTGTTAGTGTTTACTCTTCCTCACCAACTGGTTCCTTTCCACTTCTGAGAGCGGCATTCGTAGGACTGAGGTAATAGAGATAAATTGGCTTTTCAGTCCGAAGTATCTCCAATGTAGCATGGAATTGAGATAAGTTGAAGTGAAGAAATATCCGTCCGGAAGCCGAATGGAAAACCGCAGGAGCCAATGGTGTGCCATCGGGGAAGAAGTACACATATCCTCTGTAAGTATTCCCCTCATAAAGGTATATCCCCGCAACAGCAGTCCCGGGACTTAGATCAGTCGTTGCTCTACTTGACCATAAACGGACAGCATACCCATCAATCTTGAATTGTGCCATGATAAACCCCCTCATAGTTTGATTAGTTCCTAAGCACCAAAGCCAACGCTACATTAATTATATTCCCTCCTCGATCACCTCCTTCCCAGCCGTCCAGGAAACGTTGTTTAACTTTAAAATAACGTGTCCGTTACTCCTTGATCCGGAAGCAATAAAAATACTCAAACATACCCAATCCTAATATTTAGTTATAACAAGTTATTAGATGCTTTCTGTAAATATACCAGATTAAATGGCATTTGACAAGCTTTATTTTGAATCAATTCCTTAACTGAACAACCTTATTTCTAAAACGTTATCAAAAAAGGTGAAAACTGCACCTTAATCCCCCTCCCCCTCGCCCTCACCCGTCAAGGGGGAGGGAAATATTTATCAGAACTCCGAGATCATATTCACAAATTTACAACAGGACAGGCTGAACGATCACCCGTGCAGGCCCCATCTCGGCACAACCCCATAATCCCCTGATGACAGAGGGCGAAATCATATTTTAACGGGTCTTCGGGGTCAAGCCTCCTGAGGCTTTCTGTAATCTCCTCGGCCATCTTCCAGTCCCGGCTCTTCCTGCCGGTGAGACCGAGACATTGGCTGATCCTTGCAATATGTGTATCAAGGGGGATAACGAGCCGGTTTCTGGAAATCCCCTTCCAAATGCCGAAATCAATATCCCCGCTTCTGACCATCCACCGCAGAAAGAGGTTCATCCTCTTGCAGGAACTCCCTCTTTCAGGGGAGGGAAAAAACTGTTTAAACCCCACCGGGTTCATATCCTGACCGTATACAGGGGTTTTATCCAGAGACAGGACATACCTGACCATACCTGAGATTGAAGTTGAAACCGCCCTGCCGTCATATGCCTCAAGAAAAGCTCCCTCAACAGAACCATATCTTCCGAGTATGGCTGAGAGCACATAAATCAGACAGACTATGTCCTCGGTATTATTGAACCTGTATTTTATACCATCAAACCGGCGGGCATCTTTTTTGGGGTCAAAGTTGGCAATAAAGCCGGCAGGGTTTTTCCCCATGAGGGCCAATATCCTGTCAATCACTGGGGTGAAGAGGGTTACCCTTCCGTAGGCAAAGGCTGAGGCAATAAAGGCGGCAACTTCTATATCTCTTTTCTCTTTGTATTGGTGGGGAAATTTAACGGGGTCATGAAGGAGCCTTTCACTGAAATCATAGGTGCTATATAAATTATCAAGGATTTCTTTAAGTCCGGGGTAACCCAAAGATGATCTCCCGTTGATCCAGATCCACCTTGTCAACCCTTACGGTAATCTCATCCCCGATGGAAAATCTTCTCTTCTTCCGCCTTCCGACAAGCTGGAGGTTTCTCTCATTATAAATATAGTAGTCATCAGTCAGGTAGGATACATGCAGGAAACCATCAACATAGAAATCCTTGAGCCTCACCTTTATGCCCTGCGGGGTAACACCGACTATCCTTGCAACAAGCTCCTCGCCGACCTTACCCTTCATAAACCATGCACGCATGGCAGCCACTACTGCCCTCTCTGCATCGTCAGCAATCCTTTCCCTCCTGGAGCAATGAAAGGCAGTACTTGGGAGGGCCTCTTCAAGCTCTTTCATCCTCTCATCCTTCATCTTTTTTCTCCCCAGCACCTCCCTGAGTATCCTGTGGACAACAAGGTCTGAATAACGCCTTATGGGTGAAGTGAAATGGGTATAGCACTCTGATGCAAGGCCAAAGTGGCCGACATTCTGGATAGAGTAGCGGGCCTGCTTCAGTGAACGGAGGACTATATAGTTGACGACATCCTCTTCAGGCCTGCCCCTGACCTTCTCCAGGATGTAAGGCAGGTCCTTTACATTCAAATGCTTTTTCCTGATGTTGGTTACGGCCTTTACCACCTTCAGGATATCATCCATCTTGCTCTGATCAGGAGGCTCATGTATCCTGTAAATAGACGGCACACCCATTGCCGAGAGATTCTCTGCTACGGTCTCATTGGCAGCAATCATGAACTCCTCTATAATCATATGGGCAAAGTTCCTCTCTGCTACAACAATGGCCTCGGGATTGCCCCTTATGTCAAGCAACACCTCCGGCTCCGGAAGATCAAAGTCAAGGCTTCCCCTCTTGAGCCGCCTCTCTCTCATAACACCGCATAACTCTTCCATGAGCTCAAACTCTTTCAGGAGATAATCATACCGCTTCCTCAGTTTCCTGTCTTCGTCAACGAGTATTTCCTTCACCTGCGTATAAGTCATCCTCTCGTCGCTCCGGATAATACTCGGATAAAACCTCTGATTAATCCTCACTCCATCGCGGGAAAAGTCCATCTCCACTGTAAAGGCAAACCTTGGAACTTTCGGCTTTAAGCTGCATATATCCTCAGAGAGTTTTTTTGGAAGCATGGGCACTACCCTGTCCGGAAGATAGACGCTTGTCCCCCTCTTTTTCGCCTCCCTGTCAATAACACTCTCCCAGGGCACGTAATACCCCACATCAGCTATATGGACGTAAAGGGTATAGCCGAACTTCCTGAGCTTTATTGATATGGCATCGTCAAAATCCTTTGCCCTTTCGCCGTCAATGGTGACGGTGGGCAGTTTCTGCAGGTCTTTTCTCCTGCCCGGCATATCATCGGGAATCTCTGCAGAAAGCGATTTTGCCTCCTTTGTAACATCAGCAGGGAACTTCCTCGGGAGATTGAATTCATCAATTATGGACTCTACCTCCTCGGCAGGAATCTCCGGTTTCTTCAACATCTTTATAACCTTTCCCGAAGGAGGCCTCTTGTCCGTGGGATAAGTCAGGATCTCTGCAACCACCATATCCCCGTTCTTCGCATTCTTCCTGTCTTTGGGTGCAATATATATATCAAAGGGGATGTCCCTCCTTTTTGGCCGCAGAAAAGATACACCCTTTGTTATCTCAAGGGTCCCAACCAGCCTTGTCTGGGCACGCTCAAGTATCCTGAGGATCCTTCCATCCCGCTTCTTGGGATTTTCAATCCTCACGATCACCCTGTCACCCTCCATTGCACCAAGGGTTGCCTTTGAAGGCACAAATACATCCCTCTGCCCGGGGTCCTCAGGAATAACAAAGCCATAACCATCCCTGTGTGCCTCAAAATAACCCTTCACAAGGCTCATCTCTTCAGGAGTGCCATACCTGCCCTGCCGGGTCATGATAAGTTCACCGCTCTTGACAAGCCCCTGGAGGATATTCCTCAGGTGTCTCGCCTCCTTGCGGTCAAGGCCCATCTGTGAGATGGCCTCCTTAAAGCTCAGGGGATGGCTGCAGGTGCTGAAAAATTTAAGGACGCTTTCTTTATCTATCATCTCTCATTCCTTTAAATATCCTGTCCAGACATGCCTCTTCTGCATATCCTGCTAAATTTTTGGTGTTATCAGACATAATCCAGCAACTCTTCTATCTCCGCCCTGCTGCCCAGGAAGAGGGGAACCCTCTGATGCAGTGACTCCGGTTTGACCTTCAGTATATCTTCCTTTCCTGTTGTTGCCTTTCCCCCTGCATGTTCTATGAGAAAAGCCATTGGCGATGCCTCGTAAAGGAGCCTGAGCTTGCCGCTTTTGCTCTTACTGTCCGCCGGATAGGCAAAAACACCACCCTTTATCAGGGTCCTGTGTACATCAGCAACCATGGAGCCTATATATCTTGCAGTGTACCCTTTCTGCTTTAAAGAGTCAATATACTTCCTCAATCCATCGTCCCATCCCGGATAATTCGACTCATTTATGGAATATGTCTTTCCCCTTTCAGGAAGTCTCATATCAGGGTGAGACAACAGGAATAACCCGACTGCCGGATCAAGAGTAAATCCGGTCACTCCGTTGCCGGTGGAGTAAACCATCATTGTTGAAGAACCGTAAACCACATAACCTGCTGCAACCTGTTTATACCCCTCCTGAAAAAAATCCTCAACAGTTCCACTGACCTTTTTATGAATCGAAAAGATTGTTCCGATATTTACGTTCACATCAATATTTGACGAACCATCCAGGGGGTCAAAGGCTATAATATATTTGCCATCCTTCCCCTTTTCCGGGAAAATGGCCTCGTCAAGCTCTTCCGAGGCAAGCGCATAAAACTGCCCACTGTCTGAAAGATGCCTGACCATCATTTTATTTGACATTTCATCAAGTTTCTGAACCTCTTCTCCCTGGACATTGACCCTTCCGGCCTTTCCCAGTATATCGGCAAGACCTGCCATCCTGACATGAGAGGCTATAATCTTTGTGGCTGTTTCCATTGCCGTGAGGGCCAGAGATAATGAGCCCGTGGCATGTGAATACCTCCGTTCCTCCTCAAGAATAAACCTGTTTAAATCCATCCCTAACTGTCCCATATATCCTCCTTGACTGTAATAATTTTTCTCTTCATTTCAAGTAGGTGTTTTAAAAGGTGGAGCCGAGGAGGGGATTCGAACCCCTGACCTGCTGATTACGAATCAGCTGCTCTACCAGACTGAGCTACCCCGGCTGATCAGCAATTACCCAAATTGAGCGATTTAATTATTACATGGAATCGCCCGATTTGGTTTCTAATTATACATCAAACCCCCTCTATTTTGCCTCCCATCATGTTAAAATATCTCCACAGACTTCAGAATGCTTATTTTTCTCTAAAAATGCCAAACTGGAAAGACAACATATACTTTACACTCGTAAACCCCTCTGAGCCCGGCAATATAGGGGCTGCTGCAAGGGCCATCAGGAACACGGGGTTTTCAAACCTTGAGCTGATTAACCCGCCTGAAAATCATACCGAAGGCCATGATTTCTGGCTTGCCTGTCACGCCACAGACACACTCAGGGATGCGGCAGTTTATGACTCCATGGATAAGGCCCTGAAGGACAAGGCCCTGATAGTCGGCACATCAAGGAGGGCGGGCAGGAAAAGGGGTCTGCTCTTTCCGCTCAAGGAAGGGGTAAAAGAGATGGTGAAGGCGGCTGGAAAGAACAGGGTGGCCATACTCTTTGGCAGGGAGGACAGGGGGCTTACAAATGAAGAGGTGGACAAGTGCGGTTTCCTCATGCATATACCCACTGCTGCAGATGCCCCGTCACTCAACCTTGCCCAGGCAGTCCTTCTTGTGGCATATGAGCTTGCCTGCCGGACACCGGCGGCTGAAAGCCCCGCTCTTATCCCGCATGAAGAGATGCAGCAGCTCTTTGAGCATATCAGGAAGACATTAAAACTCCTTGAGTATATCCCCAGGGGAGACAGGGACATGGAAGATAGGATAATGCGCAACCTGAGGCACGTGCTCGGCCGCTCCGGGCTCACACCATGGGAGGGAGGGATGGTCCGCGGCATCTGCAAGAGGATAGAGCAGGTAGTTAATGGAGATGGGGAGTTCAGAGCAAAGAGTAAAGGGATTAATGTAAAATAAATTTCATATTCATGAAAGGAGGTCCATATATTATGTTGATTAAAGGCAGGACGTGGAGGTTTGGGGCGGATATTGATACTGATGCCATCATACCTGCACGGTATCTCAACACATCAGACCCTGAGGAGCTTGCAAGGCACGTTATGGAAGACGCAGATCCGGGGTTTCCGGAGAAGGTGAAAGCCGGGGATATTATAGTTGCAGACAAGAACTTCGGCTGCGGGTCATCGCGGGAGCATGCACCGATTGCAATCAAGGCTGCCGGTATACAGGCGGTAGTGGCAAAGAGTTTTGCAAGGATATTTTATCGTAATGCCTTTAATATAGGTCTTCCCATCTTTGAGTCTTCCGAGGCATCAGAGAAGATACGGGAAGGGGATGAGATAGAGATAGATGCCGACTCAGGACTTATCAGAAACCTGACAAGGAACGAGCAGTATCAGGCAAAACCCATCCCCTCATTTATGCAGGAGCTTATCAAGGCAGGAGGTCTGGTAGAGTGGACACGCAGAAAGATAAAGGCAGCGTAACAACAGGTCGTCCCTTTCTGACCGATTACGACCTCTACCTCTTTGGTGAAGGAAACCACCTCAGGATCTACGAGAAACTCGGGGCCCATGTAATCGAGGTTGACGGCAGAAAGGGTGTGCATTTTGCTCTCTGGGCTCCAAACGCCAAAAAGGTAAGCGTTATCGGGTCATTCAACAACTGGAACCCCTCTGCTCACAAGTTGAAAACACCCGGCCCTTCCGGGGTATGGACACTCTTTATTCCGGATATTGGGGTGGGTGAGTTATACAAGTTCCACATCAAATCAAGGATAAACGGGGTTATAAGGATAAAGAGCGACCCCTATGCCTTCTACTCAGAGGTAAGGCCAAAGACCGCCAGCATTGTTTACGACATAGACCGGTATCAATGGAATGACCGGCAATGGATTGACGAAAGAAACAGTACCGACTATCTCCAAAAACCCCTCAACATATATGAGGTGCACCTTGGTTCATGGAAGAGGAAACCCGACGGCGGCTTTCTTACATATCGTGAATTTGCCGTGGAGCTGATACCTTATGTCAAGGAACTCGGCTATACCCATATAGAGCTCCTTCCCATCACCGAGCATCCCCTTGATGCTTCCTGGGGATACCAGAGCACGGGTTATTTTGCACCGACAAGCAGGTTCGGCACACCTGAGGACTTTATGTTCTTTGTCGACAGGTGTCATCAGGCCGGGGTAGGTGTTATCCTCGACTGGGTTCCCGGACACTTCCCGAAGGATGATCATGCGTTAAGGTTTTTCGACGGGACCTGCCTCTATGAATATGAAGACCCGCGAAAGGGGGAGCATAAGGAATGGGGCACGCTGATATTCAACTACGGCAGAAACGAGGTAGCAAATTTCCTCAAGGCATCCGCCTTCTTCTGGCTTGACAGGTACCATCTTGACGGACTCAGGGTCGATGCCGTAGCCTCAATGCTCTATCTCGACTATTCAAGACAGGACGGCGAGTGGATTCCAAACATTTACGGCGGCAACGAAAACCTCGAGGCCATAGATTTTCTGAAGAAGTTTAACGAGGTTGTACACCTGCACTTTCCAGGGGTTATAACCGTTGCAGAGGAATCCACGGCCTGGCCCGGGGTCTCCAGGCCCACATATCTTGGCGGACTCGGATTTACAATGAAATGGAATATGGGGTGGATGCACGACACACTTGAGTATTTCACAAAAGACCCGGTATTCAGAAAATACCACCACAGCAACCTCACGTTCGGACTCATTTACGCATTCACTGAAAACTTCGTCCTCCCGCTCTCACACGACGAGGTGGTTCACGGCAAGAAGTCGCTGCTGGACAAGATGCCGGGAGATGCATGGCAAAAATTTGCCAACCTCCGCACACTCTATGGATTCATGTACGGACACCCCGGCAAAAAGCTCCTCTTCATGGGAGGGGAGTTCGGACAGTGGTGGGAATGGAATCAGGATTCTGAATTACAGTGGCATCTGCTTAAGGAAGGGAAATATCACGGGGGTATCAGGCGGTTCGTCACAGACCTCAACAACCTCTACATCACAGAGCCCCCCCTTTACGAGGTGGACTTCAAACAGGAGGGGTTTGAGTGGATTGACTTCTCTGATGCCGACCAGAGTGTACTCTCCTTTATCCGGAGAGCAGAAAACACCGAAGACTTCCTTGTTTTTATATGCAACTTCACCCCTGTACCGCGATACAAATACATGGTCGGAGTACCTGAACCAGGGTTCTATAAAGAGGTACTCAACAGCGATTCAGCAATATACGGCGGCTCTGACATGGGCAACCTCGGAGGCGTTGAGACAGTGGATGACTCTGTGCACGGACGCCCCTACTCATTGGAGATTACTCTGCCCCCCCTCAGCGTCCTGATTTTAAAGAGGGAAACAAGCTGGCAGGCTAACAGGCTGGCTGGCATCAGGCCCTGATCGCCTCTTCAGTCAGCCTGGCTGCAGTCTTAAATATCGCCTCTTTCTCCTCAATCGTCCTTGCCTCAATATAAAACCTCACCTTTGGCTCGGTTCCCGACGGCCTGATCATCAGCCAGGAGCCGTCCTCAAGCACGATCTTGGTTCCGTCAACGGTTATCAGGTCCTTCACCTTCAATGACCTGTCACCAATCTGTATTGTACTCCCCGCAGGATATCTATCCCTGATTATGGAGAGTTTTTTCTTCAATGGCTCACCAATAAGGGAACGGTCCACCTCGATACCTGAGCGGTCAGGATAATAATGACCATATTCATCCATAAGCTCCTTGAGATAGTCGCTCAGGTTCATTCCCGTAGTTGCAACCATCTCTATTGCAAGGAGGAGCGCAAAGAGGGCATCCTTTTCAAGGGTATGGTTATAGCCGGAGATGCCGTCAGACTCCTCAAACGCGACTATCGCCCGTTCAGGGGCATCCGGCAGCAGATAGGGGCGGAAGTTTTTAAATCCCACCTTCGTCTCCCTTACTGTAATTCCATGTCTCTCTGCAATTGCATTGACAAAATTACTCGTTCCAACGGATTTTACCGCAATACCCTTTATTCCCTTATGGACATGAAGGAAATGCAGGGCCATTGCACCAAAATAATTCATCGGTATCTGCATCGTATGGTCGGCAAACCTTATCCTGTCACCGTCAGGGTCCATGATTACTCCGAGCCTGCATCCCGCAGTGCTTGCATTCAAAACGCGCTCAACACCCTCCATATTACGTGCCGACGGCTCCGGAGCCACTCCCCCGAAGAGAAAATCGTCTTCCGTCCTCAGCAAGACAAGTTTTTCGCCCGGTCTTCCTGAAACTCCCAGCAATCTTTCCGGCCTCTTCCTCGTTGCACCATGGACGTGATCAACCACGATCAGGCAGTCCGTGTCTGCCACGAATTTCCTGACCTTCTCCAGGTTCACTGTCCCACGGCTTCTGAGAAATGTGATGTAGAGTCCGGTAGTATCTATCTCCTCATAATCTATCCCCTCTGCACTGCCCCTTCCGTCCTGCACACCGCCTTTCTGCATCAGGGCGTTTGCCTCTGCCTGAATCACATCCGTTATTTCAGAGCCGGCCGGACCTCCGTCCGAGGGGTTAAACTTGAGACCTGAATAATTGGAAGGATTATGTGAAGGCGTGATATTTACTGAACATGCGGCATTGCGCATCACTATGGAGGCCGACAACTCAGGGGTGGTGGTCTCACCGGCATAATAGAGCCTTATCCCCTCAGAGGCAAGCATCCCCATAACCTCTTTTGCAAACTCGGGCCCCAGAAAGCGATTGTCGTGCCCTACGATTATCCCCCTGCGCCTGACATCATCAAAGTCCGATGTGCCAAGAGCCTCTCTTATCTCGGATTTCTCCATCCCGAGGGTATTGATGATTGCCTGCGTAACCACCCTGATATTATGAAAGGTAAAATCAGTCCCTATCTCTCCCCTCCATCCGGATGTGCCAAATACAATCCGGGATGGGGTATTATTTTCCCGTGCAAAACGCTCTATCTCCGGCAAAAGATCCGTGTTTAAACTTTTCTGAATGGCCTTCCAGCACTCCTCCGCACTCTCAAACTCCATCCTGTCCTCCCTTCAAAGTTTGGATTAATTTATGATATTATACATTAGTTTTTAATCATTCAGCCACGAACTACGGAGAAGGGAGTTTTAAACTATGTCAAATTCTTACAGTATTGCCGTTATTCCCGGTGACGGGACAGGCCCTGAAGTAGTCAGGGAAGGGATGAAGGTACTGGAGTCGGCATCGGAGAGGTTCGGGTTCAAGCTCAACTTCACTCACTACGACCTGGGGGGAGAGCGGTATCTCAGAACAGGTGAGACCCTTCCGGACGGCGTTATTGAAGACCTCAGGAAACACGATGCCATACTACTGGGGGCCATAGGACACCCTGATGTAAAACCCGGAGTTCTGGAGCAGGGGATTTTGCTGAGACTCCGCTTTGAGCTTGACCAGTACATAAATCTGAGACCCATAAAGCTATACCCGGGCGTTGAGTGTCCACTTAAAGACAAGGGCCCCGAGCACATAGACTTTGTGGTGGTCAGGGAAAATACCGAAGGACTTTATGTGGGCGGCGGGGCCTTCCTGAGAAAGGGAACAGCAAATGAGGTTGCCATACAGGAGTCGGTCAATACAAGGCTCGGTGCAGAAAGGTGCATAAGGTATGCAATGCAATACTGCCGGAAACGGGACAAGAGAAAGAAACTGACACTCTGCGGAAAGACCAATGTCCTCACCTATGCCTGGGACCTCTGGCAGAGGACATTTAATGAGGTGGCAAAAGAATATCCCGACATAGAGACTGACTATGCACATGTGGACGCAATAACAATGTGGTTTGTGAAAAACCCTGAGTGGTTTGATGTAATAGTCACAGACAATATGTTCGGTGACATCATAACCGACCTCGGCGCCATGATACAGGGCGGAATGGGCATAGCTGCAGGCGGAAACATCAACCCCGAAGGCGTCAGCATGTTTGAGCCCATAGGGGGGTCGGCACCCAAATATACGGGAAAGAATATAATAAACCCCCTTGCAGCCATCAGTGCCGGCGGAATGATGCTTGAGCACCTTGGCGAGGACGCAGCAGCAGAGACGATAGAGAAGGCCGTAATGGAAGTGACCGGCAAACACCTTGAGAGCCTCGCTGCCGGCAGGATGGGCTATAGCACCACTGAGGTGGGCGACCTTGTTGCAGACTATGTCGGGAAGCTTTAAAGTATAGCATGGTTGTTGGAAGGGATATGATGGATTCTGAAAACTTTAAATGCATAAAGGAGCCGTAAATAATGCTTGAGAAAAAGGAACAATATAGAGTTGCCGTTGTTGGCGCAACAGGCGCTGTTGGTGAGGAGATGATATCCGTTCTTGAGGAAAGACACTTTCCTGTGGAAGAGCTGCTCCCCTTTGCATCCGAAAGGTCAGCGGGTACAAGAATAGAGTTCAGGGGAAAAGAGACGGTGGTCAGCCTGCTGGAGGAGGACTCTTTTAAGGGAGTTGATATCGCCCTGTTTTCAGCAGGCGGAGAAAGGTCAAAAACATGGGCACCTGTGGCCGCCCGTTCAGGATGTGTGGTAATCGACAACTCCTCTGCATGGCGCATGGACCCTGACGTGCCACTCGTGGTACCGGAGGTCAACCCCGGGGACATCAGCAGGCACAAGGGCATAATTGCAAATCCGAACTGTTCAACCATTCAGATGGTGATGGCACTCAAACCGATACATGATGCTGCAGGGATAAAGAGGGTGGTTGTTACAACTTTTCAGTCCGTCTCCGGCACAGGAAAAAAGGCGATGGACGAGCTTCTCAAACAGACCACGGACATGCTTGGTTTCAACTCTGTTGAGTGTAAGGTCTATCCGCACCAGATCGCATTTAATGTCCTGCCGCACATTGACGGTTTCCTTGATAACGGTTATACGAAAGAAGAGATGAAGATGGTCAATGAGACTAGAAAGATACTGGGGGATGACTCAATCAGGGTAACTGCTACAACCGTAAGGGTCCCAGTCTTCAGGTGTCATGCCGAGAGTGTAAATGTTGAAACCGAAAAAAAGCTTGCAGCCGATGACGTCCGGGCACTGCTTGCGGCCTTCCCCGGGATTGTAGTATTTGATGCCCCCGAGAAGAACATTTATCCACTCCCTGTTGATACGGCCGGAAAAGACGACGTTTATATCGGCAGGGTAAGGGAGGATGAATCCATTGAAAATGGCATCAACATGTGGATAGTGGCAGATAACCTCAGAAAAGGCGCAGCCCTGAATGCCGTACAGATTGCAGAGAGACTGATTAAGACCGCATGACGGGAATTTCAGCAAACGAGGAGCAACCCCCGAATGAACAAAAGGTTTGCAATGTAAACAGAGGGCTTCAAATATTACTTTGTACACTACATGTTTTTATGTTAAAATTAGGGCATGGCTGACGACAGGGAAAAACTCCCCCTTGATGCTCAATTACTCAGTGAGGCCATCTTTGAGTTAAATGTCTCACGTCGCAATGTAAATATCTATCCTGCCGGTCACCCCTCGGTAGAGAGGTCATTAAACAGGGCATTCGACTGTTTGGAAAAACTCTTTAAACTGAGGCCCGAGATAACCTTTGCTATTGCAAAGGACACCATTGTTATCGATAACAGTGTCCTTGACAAAAAAAACGCTGCTTACAGGGAATTTGCCCTGCATCTGAGCGGGATGAATATCGCCTTTGTAACATTCACTTCCGGCCTGACTAAAGACGAGTTTTATGAATTTCTCCGTTTTCTGTCAATTGATGCTACTGACTTGACTCCGGAAGCCCTTCAGGAGGCGGTAAAAGAGTACAAGCTGATTCATATCAAGACGGGCTTCATAGACTATGGTGCGTTCTCTTTTGGTGAAGGCAGGACGGAAAAGGAAGGTTCCGGAACAGGCCTGTGGGAACGTTATGTACGCGGCCTGATTGACGGCACCCTGCAAACAGAAGGTGCCTCAGACGTAATACAGGAAATCCCCCCTGAAACCCTCGCAGAAATGTTAAATACAACCGATCCCGGGGAGATCAAGGAAGAGAGCTGTGAGAGGGTGATTACCACTTACATGAATACGTCTTCGGAATCGGCTTTCTCCAGCAGGGAGCTGACAAGGCTCATAGATTTTATCAGCAGACTCCGGCCTGAATTAAAGAAACAGTTCCTCTCCTCTGCAGTCAAAAATGTCTCCACGGATATAGGGGCTACTACGCGGGCAATCAAAGAGATATCAGTAGACAAGATTATAGAACTGCTCAGCGCTATTGACGAACAGCAAGTAACCATACCCGCGGCCCTTAAAAATCTTCTTGATAAATTTTCGAAGTTTTATCAGGTTGACTCTGAAGACACTACCTTTGGGGACAGCATAATTGCAGATGATATATTCCTCTCCCCAGACGTTGTAAACCTCCTGGGCACAGGTGACTTTGAATCCTATGTGACAGACGTATACCAGAAAGAGATAGAGCAAGTTCTGAGATTTGATGTCTCGGAAGTCGCAGCAATGGAATTGGCAGAGCTCACGAAGGCATGCAGTGATGAGTATGTTGAGAGATATTTCAATCAGACAATGCTGGAGCTTATTTCATCCGATATAATCTCTGAAGAAGAATATGAATATCTTGTCAATATGATAAAAGAAGAGGCGGGTCAGTTTATAGAGACCGGCCGGTATGGTCAGGTACTGAAGATATTCCGGGTGCTGGAATCAAATCTGTCAAAAGAGAGATTCCTGGATATAAGTTCAGAAGCCCTTAAGAATTACAAGTCCCCTGAATTCATATCACAGTTCATTGACTCCCTCAGGATTATAGGCAGACAGGCAAGAGAAGATGCCCTGCAATTGTGCGATTATTATGGAAATCGGATTATATCCCCGCTGATGGATGCACTCGTTGACGAGGAGTCACAAACAATCAGGCATTTTCTCATAAGCCTGATAACACACTTTGGAGCGAGGGTAATTCCCGTTGCCATAAAACACATAAGTGACAGCAGGTGGTTTGTCAAGAGAAACATGCTGCTCATCCTGAGCGAGTGTGGAACAAAGGAAGTGCTTCCGCACGTCAGGCCTTATTGTCATCATGAGAATCCCAAGGTCAGTTTTGAAGCAATAAAGTGTCTGCTGAAGGAAGGGGACAGCTATGGGATTAATGCACTCAGGGGATACCTTAAATCGGAAAACAAAGAGGCGGTTGAACAGGCCATAGCCCTCTCCGGAATCTTTAAGGTAAGGGAGGTAATTCCTGATCTGACGCGGATGCTCAGGAGAAAAGGCATATCCGGCAAGGACATCTACGATAAGATTCCCATAGTGAAAGCCCTTGCCCAGATAGGAGACCCCGGCACCCTGGACACCATCAGGGATACCCTTTCAATCAGAAGCATCCTCTTTAAAGGCGCTGTTGAGCGGCTAAGGGAGGCAGTATACAGCTCACTTAAGCATTACCCGGTCGATGAGATTGAAGACCTTATAGAGAAGGGCCTGAAGTCCAAAAACGAACGCATAAGACACGAATCCATGAAAATCAAAAAGGCAAGGAGCGGCTGAATGGCATTTGCAAAGGCATTTATCTCGACATTAATGTCTGCTATATCAAATTGTTCACTCTACTCAAAAGATCATATATCCGTGGACAACCTGACCAAAAAGTCCATCGCTATCCTGGACGAACTCCTGACAGACAAGGACAGCCTCGAGATAATGGTAGTGGAAGACAACCTTGTTGTAAACAAGACCCCTGCAAGAAATGCTGGACACCATGGGAGTAATTTAATCAAGAGACTAAAGAGAAAGGGGATCTCCCGCATTGATTTTCTAAAAGGCATTTCCTACTCAGAGCTCAAACAGTTCATTGCCGACCTGAGTGACCCCGAAAAAAAGCTGAGGACATACCCGCATATAAAGACCGGAATTGTCGACGTCAGGATAGGTGGATATACGTTAGCGAGCAGCCTTGAAAACATTTCAGCAGAGCAGGTCGAAAGGGTAAAGGAGCTATACCACAACATCGCACCTCACAAGGAACTCAACATCTCTGGACTCGAGGAGATTGTGGTCAATTTTATCGTCACTTTCAAGCGGGAGGCAAACATCCTTAAACTGATAAGCCCTGTCAAGGCTTACAGTGAATACACCTACACACACGCTACCAACGTGGCGATCCTCTCCATGTTTCAGGCTGAGTCACTTGGGGCCAGGGACGATCTGCTGCACGACATCGGGATAGCAGCCTTACTGCACGATGTGGGCAAACTCTTTATTTCAAAGGAAATATTGGAGAAGACGGGCAAGCTTGACAAAAAGGAGTGGGAAGAAATAAAGATGCACTCACTTTACGGGGCCAGATACCTTGCAAAAATCGATGGACTGACACAACTTGCGCCTATTGCAGCACTCGAACACCACCTGAGATACGACTGCAAGGGATATCCGCAACTTAATGCAGGCGGAACAGAACAGCATTTCTGCAGCCAGATCATTGCCACCTCTGACTTCTTTGACGCCCTGAGAAGCCGGAGACCATACAAAAGAGACTGGCAGATAAAAGAGATTATCGCTCTGATGAAGGAAAATGCCGGATCCGAATTCAATCCCTTTTTAGTGGATAATTTCTCAAGAACACTTCTAAAGGCTTTGAAAAAAGGATAGCAGATTGTCAGGCAATACCCGGCTGGGTATTTACAAGAAGTCTGTCTATAACTTCCAGGGTCTTTAGAACAGCCCCCGAGTTTTTGATATACAGGTCTTTCGCCCTCCTGCCCATATCTTTTGCACGGACAGCATCTGAAAGTATGGACTGCAATACCCTGTCAATATCATTTGCTCCTGCCTCAACAGCAGCACCTTCTTTAAAAAACTCCCGTGCAAGGGGAAAGTTTTCCATATGAGGGCCACATACAACCGGCTTTGCCCAGTAAGCCGGTTCAAAAAGGTTATGTCCACCCCTTGGTATCAGGCTCCCGCCGATAATACAGACATCGGCACAGCCGTAAACGGATGAGAGCTCACCTATCGTATCAAGGAGGACTACCTCCTTACCCCTGAGAGAGGCGTCGGATTTTTTGGCAAAATCGGCTCTCCTCTCCCCTAAAAGTCTCTCAACCTCTGCAAACCTTTCAGGGTGTCTTGGGGCAATAACGAGAGTCGCACCAGAGAAACTCTCCTTTACTGCATTGAAGGCATCAAGGATAATCTCCTCCTCTCCTTCATGGGTGCTTCCAGCTACAATCACCGGCCTGCCGAGGTCTTTACACCAGGCCGGGATTTCAGCAGGCGGGGTGATATCAAACTTGAGATTTCCCGTAACCAGCACCTTCTCTTCAGGTGCTCCAAGGACCATAATCTTTTCAGCGTCCCTGGCGGTCTGCATACAGAAAAAATCCACCATCCCGAGCATACCCTTCATAAAAAATCCTATCTTCCTGTAACCGGAAAAAGAACCATCGGATATCCTGCCGTTGACAATCACTATCGGGATACCCTCTGACTTTATGGTTTCAAGCAGGTTCGGCCACAGCTCTGTCTCCATTATCACAAGCATGTCAGGCCTGATGCGGGCTGCTGTCTTTTTGATTGCAGACGGATTATCAAAAGGCACATAAATACAGGCCTCATCATCGGTAATAAAATCCTGCACAACCTTCTGCCCTGTATCTGTAACCGTGGAGACGATAATATCGGCCACTGCCCTCAATCTTTCAATCAGGGGCCTGGCAGCCATTGCCTCGCCCACGGAGACGGCATGGATCCAGACTGCAGGCCTCTTCCTGCCGCCTTTACGGGTTAACCTTAAAGGGACAAAGCCAAACCTCTCCTTTAACCATCTCCCCCTAAGATGGGGGGGTCTCTTCAATAAGTGTACCGGCAGAAGCAGGGTCAGACTGAAAGTATAAAAAAGATTGTATACCATGCGCATAAGGTTAAATGTCATTATCCGCTTTTATCCACCCCGACATCTCTCCTACCATCTCTGCAACCCTCTGAGATGCCCGCCTGCCCTCATAAAAAGCCCTGATCTCCCTGAATGACTCCATCATATACTTCCGGACCTGGTCATCATTTATTATCCGTTCCAGCTCCCCGACAACGTTCTCTGCAGTCGCCCTGTATTGAATCAGTTCCTTAACAACCTCCCTGTCCATCAGAAGATTAACAAGGCTTATATGTTTTACATTGACGAGCATCCTTCCTATAAAATATGTAAAGGGAGAGACCTTGTAAACAACCACCATCGGAACATTGCAAAGTGCTGCCTGAAGCGTTGAAGTACCCGAGGCTATAAGGGCCAGATCAGAGGCGGAAAGCACCTCGGTAGCCATCCCTCTTACAACCTTCACTCCAAGCCCCTCAAGTACGCCGGACCATTCCTGAAAATCAACGGCAGAGAGGTTTGGTGCCATGGGAAGGATATACTGAAAATTGGGATATTCTCTTTTAAACCACTGAATAACACTTATAAACAGGGGCATAAGTCTCTTTAACTCATGTCTTCTGCTTCCGGGCAGGAGGGCAAGGACCTCCCTGTCAGGCCTTAAGCCCAGGCTCTCCTTTATAAAAGCCTTGCTACCCTTTGTATTCTCTATCTCCTCCATTATCGGATGCCCCACAAACTCACAGTTCGCGCCTGCCTCCCTGTAAAGCTTCTCCTCAAAAGGAAGGACCACTGCTATCCTGTCGGAGAGTGCCTTGATCTTCCTGATCCTCTTTCTCCTCCAGGCCCATACCTGGGGGCTCACATAGTAGAGCACCCTGATCCCGAGAGACTTGGCCTTTTGGGCAACCTTGAGGTTAAAATCAGGAAAATCTATAAGGACTACAACGGCCGGCCTCTCCTGTTCCAGCCTCTCCGTTATTTTTGAAAATACAGCCCGAAGGGTTTTTATGGATGAAACAGCCTCAATAAGACCAAAGGCACCTGTAATGCCTGCTATAAGCTCTACACCTTCGGCCATCATCCGCTCGCCGCCAACGCCACAGATGCGGATATCATCCTTTAAAGACCTCAATGCCCTGGCCAGGAGCGCTCCATAAAGCTCTCCGGAAGACTCACCTGTGATGATAAACACGTCGGTCATGGCTGGCAAGCCGGCAAGATATCAGGCTGGCTGCTCTTGACTACCGGCACCTTCATGCTGCTGCCTTTCTGACTGCTTCGCAGACCTTTTCCAGGGCAGACTCACTGATCTCGGGATATATCGGCAGTGAAAGCACCTCAAGGGAAGCCCTCTCTGCTACAGGGAAATCACCCCTGCTGTATCCCGACCCTTTAAGGGCCTCCTGGAGGTGCAGGGGAATGGGATAGTATACAACGGAGGAGATGCCCTGTTCGTAAAGGTAAGACTTGATCCTGTCCCTGAAAGGGCTTTTTATCGTGTACTGATGGTAGACATGATAGAAACCCTCCTGCTCCTGAGGGCATTGGACTACTGAACCAAGATGTTCTGTATAAAAACGTGCCTTCTCTCTTCTCAGCGACAGATACCGGTCAATCCTCTTGAACTTTACCAGAAGAACGGCTGCCTGAATCTCGTCAAGCCTGCTGTTAAGCCCGATAGCATGGTGGATATACCCCTTCTCTGAGCCGTGATTCCTGAGCACCCTCATTTTCCCGGCGATCGTCTCATTGTCCGTGGTGATGAGACCTCCGTCACCATAAGCCCCGAGATTCTTGCTCGGATAGAAACTGAAACACCCTGCATCACCAAAGCTTCCGGTCTTTCTGCCTTTTATGTGTGCACCGAAGGACTGGGCACAGTCCTCTATAATAAAGAGATTATACCTTGAGGCAATCTCCCCTATCCTCTCCATATCCGCCGGCATACCAAACATATGCACCGGCATTATCGCCCTTGTCCTGTCGGTTATCCTCTCCTCTATCTTTTCAGGGTCAATGTTTAATGTCCCGGGGTCTATATCAACAAATACCGGTTTTGCCCCCTGGTATATGATAGACTCAACCGTGGCAAAGAAGGTAAAGGGTGTGGTTATCACCTCATCATCCTTACCAATACCAAGTGTCTTGAGACTCAGGTTAAGGGCATCAGTCCCTGAGGCCACACCTACTG
This sequence comes from Nitrospirota bacterium, assembly GCA_035873375.1. NCBI lineage: Bacteria > Pseudomonadati > Nitrospirota > Nitrospirota bacterium. Next base: position 20,970 of record JAYWMQ010000004.1, read on the forward strand.
CCTCCTTAACACCGTGGTAGGCGGCAATGCTCTTTTCGAGTTCTTCCACCTTTGGGCCAAGGATATACCTGCAGCTTTCAAGCACATCGGTAATCTGTTCAAGTATCTCTTCCCTCAGGGCCTCATACTGAACCTTCAGGTCAACCATTGGAATCATATCGTCTCCTCTATCTTTCTGTTTATCTCAAGCGCCACCCTCAGTGCCTCCAGCCCGTCACGGGCAGTTACCCTGGGTTGTCTTCTGTTCATCACACACCGTGCAAAATCCCTGAGCTCTTCTTTCAGGGGCTCACTGTAGTCCAGTTTGATCTCCTCTCTCTGAATAATCCCGGAGGAATCCCTGCTGTGTCTGAATATCTCAAGGTTCTGGTAATCAAGCATTATATATTCCGAGTCCTGAAAAACCTTCAGAATCCTTTTCTTTTCAGGAGAAAGCCTGCTTGCAGTAACAAGGGCCTTAGTGCCATCCTCCATCTCCAGCCAGGCCTTGGCAACATCAAGTTTATCAGTAAGCACCTTTGCGCCAACAGCCTTGATATCTATAATGGGGCTGCGGCAGAGGGAGAGTATAATATCAATATCATGTATCATAAGGTCAAGGGTTATATCCACATCCGTTCCCCTGCCCAGAAAAGGAGAAAGCCTCTCTGCCTCAAAAAACCTCGGTGCCTCTAACTTCTCCTCAATATACAGAACTGCCGGGTTGAACCTCTCGAGATGTCCCACCTGGATAATCCTCCCGGGGCTTTCCGCTTCAGCAATGAGAGCCTCTGCTTCCTCTATCGTCCTGGTAAAGGGTTTTTCAACAAGGAGGTCTTTCCCTGCCTGCAGAGAGCTCATGGCTATTTCATGATGCGTGGTCGTGGGGGTCACAATGCTGAGGGCATCCACAAGCGGGAGGACGTCCCTGTAATTCACGAAAGCCTGACAGTGGTATTGCTCTGCAATCTCCCCTGCCCGCTCCCTATCAATGTCCACCACACCAACAAGCTCCGTCTCCTCGATTTCTGAAAAAACCCTCGCATGGTGCCTGCCAAGATATCCTGTACCTATTACCGCTACCCGTATACCCATCTACCTCTTCCTTAAACCCATCCCTGTTTTTTTCTGTATTTATGCTCTTTATGATGCAAGTCTTTGAGTCGTCTTTACAATCTCTTCCAGCTTTCTCAATGCCTTCCCCGAATCAATGACCTCCTGGGCGATCAGGGATGCATCCTTAAGGTCATCAGTCCTGCCCGAAACCATCAACGTAACAGATGCATTCATTACAACTATATCCCTTTTGGGCCCTGTTTCCCCCTTAAGAACAATCATCGTGGCCTCAGCATTCTCCCGGGCATCTCCACCTGCAATAGACTCAACAGGCGCCCTGTTAAAACCAAAGTCCTCAGGGGCAATAATCAAATTTTCTATAATTCCGTTCCTGAAACGACTCACCTTCGAGCCATCGGTGATCGTGATCTCGTCAAGCCCATCCTCGCCATGAAAAACCATCACATCCTCAGCCCCAAGATTACCGAGGACTCGGGCAAGGGGCTCTGTAAGCCTGTCCGTAAATACACCGACGGTCTGCCTCTTTGCACCTGCAGGGTTGGTAATGGGTCCGAGTATATTGAATATCGTCCTTATGCCCAGCTCCCTTCTTGGCCCCACAGCATACTTCATGGCAGGATGAAACAGGGGGGCAAAGAGGAAGCCGAAACCTGTTTCAAAGAGACACTCCTGTACCTTTTCAGGGGGAAGGTCTATCCTGACCCCCAGGGCCTCGAGCACATCTGCACTTCCCGACCTGCTTGAGACGGATCTGTTTCCATGCTTGGCAACAGGAACCCCGCACGCACTCACCACAATAGCTGCAGTCGTTGATATGTTAAAGGTATGGGCCATGTCACCGCCAGTGCCGCAGGTATCCACAACACCTTCAGGGGCATTAATCCTTGCAGCCTTCTCCCTCATAACCTTTGCTGCCCCTGTTATCTCCTCAACAGTCTCTCCCTTTATCCTCAAGGCAACAAGAAAGGCGCCTATCTGGGCATCGGTTGCCTTACCCTCCATTATCTCCCGCATGCACTCAGCCATCTCGGTCTCCGAAAGGTTGATACCCTGAACAAGCAGATTGATTGCCTCTCTGATCATTTCATCCATCCTCCTGTTAAGCAGGTTTACAGGTCATGGGGTTAATGTAACCACCTGTCACCTGTTACCCAGTTTAAGGAAATTCCTCAGCAGATCCTTGCCAACCGTTGTCAGTATTGACTCGGGGTGAAACTGCACTCCTTCAATCACATACTCCCTGTGCCTCACCCCCATTATCTCACCCTCATCTGTCCATGCAGTCACCTCAAGGGACTCCGGCAGTGTCTCCCTTTTAATAATAAGGGAGTGATAGCGGGTAGCCTCAAAGGGATTAGGCAGTCCTTCAAATATGGTCTTGCCGTCATGGTATATGAGAGATGTCTTTCCATGCATCAGTTTCGGTGCATTAATAATCTCTCCACCAAAGGCTGCACCAATGGATTGATGACCAAGACAGACCCCGAGCACCGGCTTCCTGCCGGCAAAGTAACGGATAACATCTATGGAGATACCGGCTTCCCTTGGAGTACACGGACCAGGGGAGATAACAATCCTGTCCGGATCAAGCTCCTCTATCTCCTTAACCGTTATCCTGTCATTACGATATACCCTTACCTCCTCACCAAGCTCACCGAAATACTGAACAAGGTTATAGGTAAAGGAATCATAATTATCAATCATCAGCAACATAAATTCAAAGTCCTTCCTCTGCCATATCAACGGCCTTCATCATGCCGAGGGCCTTGTTAATGGTCTCTTTATATTCGTTTTCAGGAACGGAATCAGCCACAATACCCGCACCTGCCTGCACATACAGTTTCCTACCTTTAATCACAATAGTTCTTATCGTAATACAGGTATCCGTGTTTCCCGAATACCCAAAATAACCGACTGCTCCTGCATACGGCCCCCTCTTGACAGGCTCAAGCTCATCGATAATCTCCATGGCCCTCACCTTTGGAGCTCCTGTAACAGTGCCGGCAGGAAAGCAGGAACGGAACAAATCAAAGGCATCGAGACCGTCCTTCAGGGTGCCTTCCACATTTGAGACGAGATGCATTACATGACTGTATCTCTCAACCGACATCAATTCCGTGACCTTCACACTGCCTGTCTCGGCAACCCTTCCCACATCATTCCTGCCAAGGTCTACAAGCATTATGTGCTCGGCAATCTCCTTTGGGTCTTCACGCAGTTCTTTTTCAAGCGCCCGGTCTTCATCCCCGCTAAGCCCGCGCTTTCTTGTTCCGGCAATAGGCCGCAGGTTTATATGTCTTCCTTCAAGCCTCACCAGTATCTCGGGAGAAGAGCCCACAATCCGGGCCTCTCCCGTATCCATGAAATACATATATGGCGAAGGGTTTATCACCCTCAGGGCACGGTATATATTAAAGGGGTCTACTGCACACTCCCGCTCAAACCTCTGAGAGACAACCACCTGGACAACATCGCCTGCCCACACGTACTCCTTTGCCTTCCTGACCGCTTCCTCAAAAACCTCCTCAGGGCCAAAGGAAGAGACAAACTTCCTTTCAGAGGCAGGGCTCACGGAGGTCTCTGAAACCCGGGGAACCGTCTTTAATTTCTCAATTATTGCATCTATTTTCTTCTCAGCCTCACTGTAAGCCAGCTCCGGAGAACCCTCAACATGCACAGGACAGACTATCTTCAGGCTCTGTTTGAGGTTATCAAATATCAGGACAATATCCGGCATCATGAAATACATATCCGAAAGCCCGAGAGACGGTTTGTCCCTGTCCGGAACCCTCTCGAAAAACCTGACCATCTCATAGCCTATATAACCCACAAGTCCGCCGTAAAAGCCGGGCAGTCCTTCAACCACAACAGGTTTATAAATGGCCAGCTCTTCTTCCAGGGCATCCAGGGGGTCGGCATATACTGACTTTTTTACTGACTCGCCATCCTGAATAACCTCGACATTGTTTCCTCTGGCCCGGATTATCTTTCTCGCAGATATGCCGAGGAAGGAATACCTTCCCCACTTTTCTCCCCCCTCAACGCTCTCAAACAGGAAAGATGGTGACGTAAAGAGTTTTAGATACGCAGAGACCGGTGTCTCCATATCTGCAAGTATCTCCCTGTACACAGGGATAAGGTTACCACGGCCCGTTAAACTCAAAAATGTCTTGTAATCCGGATACATCAGGTTATTTTAAACATATAAAGCTCTTTTTAGCAATTGACACAATCAAGGGGTTTATGATATTTTTATATGCATGAAGGCGCTCACACTATTAGCAAAGCGTATAAGGGAAACCAGGAATTTGTTTCGTTACAAGACCCGGTGCAGGTACCTCAAGACCGAGCTTGAGCATGTGAAGACTTTTTATGACGAGAAGCTCCAGGAAATGAGCCTGATACTCCAGTATAAATCTCATGAACTTGAGAGACGTGTTAGTGAGCTGGAAGAATACAGAAGGGAAACACAGCATCTCTTAAAGATTCTTGACTCCCTCGAATCAGAAAAAAGAACCAACTGAAGATATATACTTGCAGTACGCAAGCGTATATCAAGTAAAGAAAAGTTTTTCCTGTTATTAAAAGCTCTCGGGGAAATTCAACAACTTCAAGCGGGCGTAGCTCAGTGGTAGAGCACAACCTTGCCAAGGTTGGGGTCGCGGGTTCGAATCCCGTCGCCCGCTCCATAATTAAGAGACAAATGAAAATAGTGATGGCGTTCAGGAGTTGAAGACGCAAAGAGCATAGCGCATAGCGTTCAAAGATAAGACACATAGCGCGTTTCGTTAAACTTTGTTTTTACGCTTTACTCCATGCGCTCTGCACTATGCGCTTTTCATCTTTAAAAAGGTTATCGAGAGGCTGAAGACGAAGTTTTTTTGCTTCACAATGCTTTCACGGCGGCGTACCCAAGTGGCTAAGGGGGAGGTCTGCAAAACCTTTATGCGCCGGTTCGAATCCGGCCGCCGCCTCCAGACTATAATCATTCCCCGATGATCTTGACCAAAGCCCTTTTCTTTCGTCTGCCATCAAACTCCCCGTAAAATATCTGCTCCCACGGACCAAAATCGAGCCTTCCATCAGTCACGGCAACCACAACCTCCCTGCCCATAATCTGCCGCTTCAAATGGGCATCAGCGTTATCCTCTCCAACATTGTGCTGATACTGGGAGACCGGTTCATGGGGAGCAAGTTTCTCCAGCCAGACATCATAGTCGTGATGAAGTCCGGGGTCGTCATCGTTAATAAAGACAGATGCCGTTATATGCATGGCATTTACAAGCACAAGCCCCTCCTTGATACCGCTCTCCCCAAGACACGCTTCAACCTCAGGGGTAATGTTTATAAAGGCCCGCCGGGTGGGCACCTCAAACCATAGTTCCTTACGATAGCTCTTCATATTACACCCTCCCCTTGTATTGTTACGTTTTCATCCAAAATGAGCAAACTGTCAAATCATTAAATATGAAAGCTCAAGGTCTAAACAGCTCAAGCCATGTTTCACAACCCTCCAAAAGTTTGCCAGCTGCAGCCGGGACGGTCTCTCATATACCCCCTCAACCAGTTATATTGAGGGTGTTTTTGTAAAAAGGCTTTTACGTCAAAAGGCATGCCACAGGCATGCCCCCACCGGGCCTGAAAACTCATATTTTCCACCATGGCAGAATCAACGACCTTCCCATCGCCTGCTCCCCATGGATAGTAAGGCCCCTGACCGGCATGACTGCCATACTTTGCATCGTCAAGTTCCAGATGTCCGCATATTGTCCGGGAAGAGGGATTATCCTGTTCTTGAAGATAAACATCCCCATGGTCTGATATGATCTCTTTGGCTTTATCAATATCCACATCAATGCCCTCTTTGTCCAGCAGCTCCATAAACCGCAAGCGGCGGGCACCGTTGTAGCGGATATCGGAATAACTATTACCACTGCACTCCTGGTTGCGTATCCTCAGGTCAGCAGCCACATTATAACCGCTGTAAAAACCGTCATCCTTTTTCTCGAAACCAAGATATTTTAATCCTATCTCAACTCTTGCAATCTCTTTTGTTTTAATATCCCCTAACAGCCAACTACCGGCATAACCACCATTGTTATTTTTCCACATCCTGTTTTTCCAGTCTTCAATGCTTTGGGCATATTGACACGCCTTGCGGGACCGGTAAAATTCCGGCTCCTTATTATTGTCAAACCCCGAAAAACCGGAGATGGTGGTTTCTGCCACAACCAGTTTTGCTCCGGTTATCCACCAGTCTATGGTACTGGCAATATAGCCCGGAGGGGCTTGAAAAAGCAAGCGGTAGCCGTTGGCCGGATGGATATCCAGAATTATGTTGTAGTGATCCGACGCAGCATACCTGTCCCAGCAGTTGTGAGCCATGACAATATTGCCGTCTTTGGTGGCATTCCCGGTTGTAATAAATGCACTGCAGCGGTGTGCATTTTTAAACCAGTGCGGTTGTGAATCATTGTACATCGGCCACCAGTAACCCAGCAGGTCCTGGTAGCTGTTCCAGGTCAGGATCTCCTCAAAACTGGTCAGAAAACGATTGGCACAGGCACCATCGGCAATACCCTGCAGTTCCTGGGTGAATTCATCATCAATATGCCGAGGGAAAAGCTCATTGGCCTTCTCAATAAAAAAATCCCACTCCATCCCTGTATCCCATTTGGCCAGAAACCTGTTTACCCTTATGGCCTCTTTTATTTGAGAGGCAAGGTAGTAACCATGCTGAAAGCCGCGCTGGTAGGGTTCTCCTGCAATCCTCAGATAAATCCAGCCGTCTCTTGACTCCGGTTCTCCCCCTGTCAGGAGGTCTTTTAAATAGTTATTTGTCATCAAATTTTCCTAAAAAACATCTTTGGCAAAAACTTTGTTCCCCTATAAATACTTAACATATCAGAGAGATTCAGCAACATATAGCATCCCACGTTGTCCAATAGTTAGCCCCCTTCCCTCCTTCCGTAGCAACAATACCTACAATAGCAGTGCAGTTTGATTTGCAACCGATATCCGGTTTGCTGCCAGGTTTCGGAGGAAGAGTCTTTTCTTCAAATTTTCGTCCTGAAGCCCTGACCGTTACTTTGAATATCCCTGACAGGTTAGGTGTCTGCAGAATCTCCTCAGGATTATCAGAGTTTATAATTCCCGACCAACTACTATCAGCCTGTTCAATCCTGACCTCCCATCTGGTAATATATTTTGAAGTCTCATGTTCCGGCGATATATAGGCCCAAAACTGTGCACCATCACCCAATTCTACCTTGTTTTTCATTGTTTCTACGTTGTCCTGAAATTCACTCATTGTAACCCCCCCTGGTTTCAGGTTTTGAAGACTTTGTACCCCCCTCTGCTTAGCCAGAACTTTTGCTACAGACTCAACGGTTGCCATCAGCGCCGCAAAACCCAAAGCCAAGCAACGGGTTTTGCGGCTGGCTGAAAGGTTTAGCTATGATTCGCCTTCACCGATTGGCTCGGAACTGGTTCCCAAGAACGCACGGCCTGCCGCAAAGTAGATATAGACCGGCTTCTCGTTTCTTAGTACATCAATTACGTTTTCGAACATAGCGGAAGGCAAATGCATCCGGATGATTCCATTACTTACATAATCGTCCTCAAAGAACTGCCCCGGATCATTGAATCTGATCCATGCAACGACCTTTCCGTTTGTGTCCTTCAGCTGGATTTGGGCACGGTTGGTTTGATAACCGGAAGGACTTCCGTAAAACAGAACACTGTAACTACCGATTGTATGAGCCATGATTGATTCTCCTTTTGTTTAGTATTTTTTGTTAGACCTGCTAAAGACAGATTAGAAAACCTACCTGTTACCGTTACTCACCTCCTTTCATTTGAGACTTTCACCCCCCCTCTGCGGGCTTTGGAATAATCCGTATTCCTTGTATCTTGCCCCTTTATATCCTGAACGTTATCTGTATTACCATTATGGCTGCACTATAAACACACTTCCAGCGCTTCTTCAACAGACTCAACTCGAAAGTTGACCGACAACTATCCGGGTATCTTGAAATATTATACTGAAGCCGGACAATATATGGATGGTAAAAATACCCTTACAACTACAGGGTTTGGGGGAATGGGAAAGAATCATCTGTATTGGGCTACAATACAAGGATAAAATTCATATTACAGATTACACGGGGTTGAGATAGAAGATGATCTTTAGTGGAGTGCCTGCACAGCTTGTATTGGCCTTTTTAGTGGATTCGCTTATTGGTGATCCCCGATGGTTTCCGCACCCCATAAGGTGTATTGGAGAGTTCATATCCTGGCTTGAAGGACGGGCAAGAAGGTTTTGCCACAGCCCTGTGACTGAAAAGGTCTCGGGTGGAGTGATTGTTGCAGTCGTGGTTGGTACAACCTATTTTGCAACTTATCTCTTTACTGAAACAGTATCCTCCGTATTCCGGGATGTCTCGATATTAAATATTATCTCTTTAAATGATATAGTCATTGCATTGGCCGGTTCCCTGACTATTGCACTCAGGGGGCTGCGGGAATCTGCGGGAAACGTGCTCTCTGAACTCAAACGGTCTGATCTTGATTCTGCAAGGGGGCAGCTTGGACATATCGTCGGCAGGGATACGGAGGGACTGAATGAGGAGGGAATTTTGAGGGCAACCATTGAGACCCTCTCTGAAAATGTCTCAGACGGGGTGATTGCACCAATGTTTTACTTTGCAATCGGCGGCCTTCCTCTTGCTATGGCATACAAGGCAATAAACACATTGGACTCCATGCTCGGTTACAGGAATGAGAGATACATAAATTTTGGATATGTGGCTGCAAGGCTTGACGATATTGCCAATTACATCCCGGCAAGGCTCACGGCCTGGGCCATAATATTCTCTGCTGCTGTGCTGTCGTCAGATAAGTTGAGCCCTTCAAGGGCAGTAAGGGTGATGCTGAGAGATGGAAGGAAGCACTCAAGCCCCAATGCAGGTCTGCCGGAGGCGGCGATGGCAGGAGCCCTTGGGATTCGGCTTGGAGGGCCTTCTTCTTATAGGGGGGTTGTCAGTGAAAAACCATTCATCGGGGAAGGTAAGCGGGAGCTTGAAGTTGAGGATGGTGCTATGGCAGACAGGATTATAAAGGCTGCAGGAGGCATTGGGATGATTTTCTGCGTAATGCTCTCTATATTGATACACAGAATTTTAATCATATGATACAGCTTGAACAAAACAGAGGATATTAACCACAGAGGGCACAGAGAGCTCAGAGAAAAAAACAAGACATGAATTTGTTCAAAAGAAAGTCAGGGGTTTAAAAAAAAATTATAATTCAGTTTTATTTAGTATCCGCGTTTATCTGCGAAAATCTGCGGCCAATTGAACTCTTTATTCCGGTCTTTGCAAACTTGCCCCGGTTCAATGCTTACTTCTTCCCCCCGCCTTGTTATGTTCGGTCTTCCAGGGTCTTGATGCTATCACAAAAGCGGCAACAAGGGTCAATAATATCCAGTCCCTGCCAATCAGTATGAGCGAGGCCCAGCTATATCCTCCATATGGCTTTCTGAGTTCAGTGTAGAGGTCTCCAACGAGTATTATTCCAAGCACAAGGGGCACAAAGTATTTGATAAGTATATCCCACCAGAAACCGAGCTTGATGGTGGATATCCTGTTGATATGCTGCCTCAGGACCTTTATCCTGAAGAACCAGCCCACGAGTATGCATTCAAATATACCCACAACAATCAGTCCGTAGTGAGTAAGGAAATGGTCTACTATGTCGAGCCACAGCAGCCCTGCCTGCGTGGTAAAGATGACAGATCCGCAGAAACCCAGAATGGAGACAATAGTTATAAGACGTTTTCGCCTGATCCCGAATTTATCAACCATTGCTGATGTGAATGCCTCAATTATAGAGATGGAAGAGGAGAGGCCGGCCACCACAAGGCAGAGGAAAAAGATCGCACCGAAGATATTCCCTCCCGGCATAAGGCTGACCGCTTTTGGGTATGCAACAAAGGCAAGGCCTATACTCTGTGAGACAACTCCGGAGAGGGGTTCACCCTGTGTTGTGGCCATAAAACCAAGGACAGAGAATACCGCAACCCCTGCAAAGAGTGAATACCCACTATTGATAAACGCTGTCAGCAATGCATACCTGGTAATATTTGCCTTTTCAGGAAGATAACTCGCATATGCTATCATGATCCCGAAACCAAGGCTTAGGGTAAAAAATATCTGGCTGTAGGCATCGATCCATACCCTTGGGTCCGAGAGCCTCGAAAAATCGGGGGTCAGGTATGCCCGAACTCCGGACATCGCCCCCTCAAGTGTGAGAGACCAGAAGACGAGCACAGCAGTCAGCACAAAGAGCAGGGGCATGAATATCCTGTTTGCAAGCTCAATCCCCCGCTGCACGCCCCTGTGGACTATAAACCAGTTTATAAACCAGATAACGAGGAGTGCAAAAAATATCGGTGTCCTTATCTGTCCTATCTCTGACGGTGAATTGCTTACGGAGAGGAAATCCTTGAAGAAAAATGTGTTAGGATCATTACCCCAGCCAAGGTTAAAGGAGAGGAAAAAGAAATTAAGGCACCAGGCAACTATTACCATATAATAAAGCACTATGCCGAACATCACAAACGTTACGGCCCACCAGCCAAGCCATTCCCAATTCTTCCTTATCTTTGCATAGGCAAGAGGAGCTGATCCGATACGCTCATGTCCAACGGCAAATTCCAGTATCAGCAGGGGGATTCCCGCTGTCAGGAGGGCGGTAAAGTAGGGTATAAGAAAGGCTCCACCACCATAGTTATATGCCATATAGCTGAATCGCCAGATATTGCCGAGCCCTATTGCCGAGCCCACTGCGGCAAGCAGAAAACCAAACTGGCTATTCCACTGCTCCCTCTTCATCTATTCGGATAACTCCTTCACTCTCCGTATAATCTCATCTGCAATCTCTGCTGTGGAAAGGGAATCCGTCTCAATTAGGATATCCGCCTTTTCATAGAATGGCTCTCTGTAGTCAAGAAGGTCTCTTATCTTTTTCAGGGGATCGTCCACATTCAGGAGGGGCCGTTCTCCGGAAGTGCTTGTGCGTTTCAGGATGGTCTCAGGGGTTGCTTTAAGACAGACTATCACGCCCTTTTCCCTGAGGGCCTTCATGTTTTCCTCTCTCAGGACAACCCCTCCGCCAGTGGAAATCACTACATTGTCCTGCCCTGCAAACTTTCTTACGATCTCTGTCTCCCTGTCACGGAAGTAGCGCTCACCAAAACGGCTGAATATCTCATTGATCGTCAAGCCCTCGGCCTTCTCTATCTCTTCATCAAGCTCGACAAGCTTCATTCCAAGCCGGTTGGCAAGCTCCCTGCCCACAGCAGTTTTACCGCTCCCCATAAATCCGGTAAGCACAATATTTTTCATTCTTTCCCCAAAGATTTTTTCAGCCTCACGATTACCCTTTTAAAGATGAAAAGCGCATGGAGCAGAGCTCATAGAGCAAAGCGTAAAGACAAAGCTTATAAGGAGTCCCATGTCCTACGTGCTATGCGTCTTATCTTTAAACGCCTTTCGCTATGCTCTTTGCGTTTTCAAATCCCCTCAAAAATCTCCCCTTTTGAAGTGTGCAAGATTATACCGGATTTCTGAAAAAATCCGTCTACATATTCTTCAGATAATTCTCATAATTTCTCTTTGTCTCCTCCATGCTGTCACCACCGAACTTCTCCAGAAGGGCATCTGCAATTACCAGTGACATAACTGCCTCACCAATTACCGAGGCTGCCGGCACTGCACAGACATCAGACCTCTCGTATGCAGCCTCAAAGGGTTCACCTGTAACAATATCAACAGACCTGAGGGGTTTGCGCTGGGTTGGGATCGGCTTCATGACTGCCCTGACTACTACAGGCATACCGTTTGTAATTCCACCTTCTATGCCGCCGGCATGATTCGTTTTTCTGAGGACAGACCTGGGGGACTCAGCGTCAGGAGAGGGATATATCTCATCCATCACTTCAGCACCCGGTCTCTCTGCAAGCTCAAATCCACTACCGATTTCAATACCTTTTATGGCCTGAATGCCCATGAAGGCATGAGCAAGGCGGCCGTCAAGTCTCCTGTCCCACTGAATATGGCTGCCAAGGCCGACCGGCACACCCACGGCATGTACCAGGAATGTGCCTCCAAGGGAGTAGCCCTCCCCTGTTGCCATCTCAATGGCCTCCTTCATCCGGGTTGCCGTATCATCCTCAGGACACCTGACATCAGAGGACTCAGCACTTCGGGATAACGCCTTCAGATCCTCCACTTTCAAAACAGACGGGTCAATGCTCATGGATGCATTGCCTATGGCCGTAACAAACCCTCCAACAGTTATGCCGAACTCCTCAAGAAACCTTCTGGCAATTGCGCCTACAGCAACCCTCATGGCTGTCTCCCTTGCAGAGGACCTCTCAAGGATGTTCCTTATATCATCCTGATGATACTTGGTTGCACCAGGCAGATCGGCATGCCCTGGTCTTGGTCTTGTAACAGGCTGCACAGAGTCCTTCTCTTCCGCAAGAGGCGACATCCCCTCCTGCCAGTTTTCCCAGTCACGGTTTTCAATAAAAAGGGCGACCGGTGATCCAATTGTAACCCCCCATCTGATTCCGGAAATAAACTCAACACTGTCTGACTCTATCTTCATCCTGCCGCCACGGCCAAAACCGGTCTGTCTCCTGCCAAGTTGCCGGTTTATATAATCAGGTGTTATCTGCAGATTTGCAGGAATACCCTCGATAATGCCTGTCAGCCCCTTTCCGTGAGACTCTCCTGCTGTAAGAAAACGCAACCTGAACATTACCGTATCACTCCTTTCAAGTTTAGCCTATGGTCATTTTATGCTCCTGAGAGCTATACATATTAACATATTATCATCAGGGTTATCTTTTGGAAGGTGCAGTGCCATTGCTGATTATATTTATCGGTGGGAAAAGTTTGAGGGGATCAACGGGATGGGAGTTCAGGAGTTGAAGAGCAAATGGCTTCACGATTAGGCTGTAATTGTCAATGCGAGGAGCAAAGCGACGAAGCAATCTGTTTTAAAAATCAGACGGACATAGATTGCTTCGTTCTGCCGCAATGACAAAAAGGGCATTTCTTCAGACTTTTTACGACTTTATCAATCCTTATATGTCCTTGAAAGTAGAAATATGACAATTCCCAATCCGGCAAATACCATCATGAGGAAGACAGAAAAGTTCTTTCTGAATTCAAGTTCTTTAAAGGTTTTATCTATCTTTTCCTCAATGAGACCCAATTTCTTTACAAACTTGTCTGTGCTCTGCTTAACGAGGTCCACATTAACGGTATGAAACAGGGTGCGATATTCTACATGGGTACGGAAGAGACTCTTATCCTCCTCATCGGTAAAAACTCCCTCACTCTTTAATTTCTTCAGGTCATTATCTATATCTCTTATCTTTTTTTCTGTAAGGAAAAGCGCCTGTTTCATAATCTTGGCCCTTTCATAGGAATGGCATTTTGAACACCGCGACTCATTTATAATTTTTATACTCGCCTTCTGAATATTGTGAGAGCCGTGACAGGTTACACAGTTTGGCCCTGTTTTTGAAGCCTTAAGGGCCTTTCCGTGTCCGCTCTCAAGATAGTTCTTCAGTATGCCTATATGGCATTTACCACACACTTCAGGAACTTCGCTGTATTTTGGAGTACCGACAAAACCCCTTTCTGGCGACATAGCCATCTCCGCATCTTCCGGATCACCGCCATGACAGTTTTCACATGAAACATCGTTATGGTAATGCCAGCTCTTTTTCCACTCCTGCGGGATATCACGAAACTCGGGCTTTATAATATCCGAGGTATGACATTCAATACATACACTCTCCTCAACAAGGCCGCCTGCCCATGGTTTGGTGAGAAACTCTTTCCCAAAAATATCCCTGTATCCTGCATCAGCAGTTGTAGCAATAGTTAAAAGAGTTAAAAGCAGCAGTATTGAAAGAATATATCTCATGAAGACCTCCCCCACATGGTTAAAACGACCCATAGAACCAGCGATGCAGTAAAAGTGGCAAGCAGAAGGGGTCTCTTTAGTATGTTTCTCTCTGTTTTTGTATCAAAGAACGGCCATAAGAGGAATGTGCCTATCAGGGCTATCTGCATACTTATTCCAAGGAATTTGTTCGGAATAAGCTTCAGCATCTGATAAGGTGCCAGAAAATACCACTGAGGTTTTATATAAGCAGGTGTCATTAAAGGATTAGCAGGAATATTGGAGGCCTCCGGCAGAAACAGTGTCGGCATGAAGGTAATTACGAAAAACATTACAACAAGATACAACGCCACCATGTACAGCTCCTTAAGTACAAAATACGGATAAAATGAATTCCCGTTAGGGTAACTTACATGCCTGTATTCGGTCCAGGGCTTTGTTTCTTCAGATGATGCATCAAATGGGGGTGAAGAGAGACCTATACGCCTTATAAGAAAAACATGGATTACCATAAGTCCTACGAGAATGGGGGGCAGAAACGCTACATGAAGTGCAAAGAATCTGTTCAATGTAATGCCGGAAACAAATTCACCACCCCTTAGCAGATTGGCAATATAATCACCGACATATGGAAAAGCAGTAGGCATGGCAGTGACTACGGTTGTGGTCCAGTAACTCAACTGACTCCATGGCAGAAGATATCCGCTGAGGCAGAATGTGAGAGTTACAAGTAACATCAACCAACCGGCTATCCAGGTCAGCTCTCTCGGTTTTTTATAGCTTCCCATAAAAAATACTGAAAGCAGATGGAGGAAGATTACTGCTACCATCAGATTGCTTCCCACCACATGCATTAATCTGAATAGCCATCCAAAAGGTGCCGTCGTCATTATATACTGAACGCTTCTGAATGCATGATCTGAATGTGGGACATAGTAAATAAGGAGAAAAAAACCTGAAATAGCCTGAATTATAAATGCAACAAGAGCAACACCCCCAAGGGTGTAAAATATGTTTGTATTTCTCGGAACACTATAGCTCTTTAATTTAGTGTTGATAAGGTCCTCAAGACCTATTCTTGTTTCGAGACCCTGTTTAATCCTTTGCCACATAAAGACTCCGCTTTAGAATTTTTTTTAATCATTGCCGTACCCTGTACAGCATCTGTACCCTTAACCTATTATGATAGTCTCTCCCTCTACACGCAGGGGGTATTCTGTAAGTGGTTTTGGGGGTGGACCTGAAAGGACTTTTCCGTCTAAATTAAATATTCCAGCGTGGCAGGGGCAAATGAGATTGCCTTTCGCTTTATTATACCCTACAAGACACCCAAGGTGAGTACACACCCTTGAGAGGGCTATGTACCCCTTACCTGGTCTGTTAATGATAATTGCAGGGGTATTGTTGAGGACTATCTCCCTTGCTTCTCCTGCCGGTATCTCATTTTTCTGAAGGCTCAGTCGTTTCACTTCTGCCTTCCTGCTTGGTGGGGCAATGAATCTGACCAAGGGATAAGCAAACGATACCAATGTTGTTGAGCCAAGCAATGCCAGTAATGATTTCAAAAACTTACGTCTCTTCATACTTACCCCCAAATGCTCGGGTATATTTTAAATCGCGTTGTCAGTATAAACAAATGCAATCCCGGTTGTCAATAAAAATTTTCAATCTGCAAGACTGTATTACTTACCGGTTTTTGACAAAAACCGCAGTTCTCCGGTATAAATAGGCATTGCAAATTTCAGAAGCAGTGTATAAAGCATCGCTCCGGTAGCCCATATGCCCAGGGTGATACTCTTCTCGGTCCATGAAGGTGAATACTCATAAATCTCCCCCAATACCCCAGGAACAAAACCCGGCACTACAAGGCCCATGCCCTTCTCTATATAAACGCCTGCAATTATTAAAACACATGCAATGTTCAGGGTAAGGAAATTTTCTCTGGCCGTCGGACTCAGAAAGATGAGAAAGGCCGTTATATTAAATATCAGCGCACTCCACATCCAGGGAACGAGGGCTGTTTTGCCATGCAGGCCAAAGTAGAGGTATTCCATAGGTGCAAGATGGATGCTCCCGGAATAGAACTCCTTAAAGAATTCAGCACCGAACAGGAAGAGGTTCAAGCCTATGGCATAGGCTATCAATTCAGCAATCTTGAATATCGCCTTGTTATCTATCTCTATCCTGGAAACTTTTCTGACAATCTGGAATATAATTATCATGAGTGCAGGGCCGGAACTCAGGGCTGAGGCAATGAACCTCGGCGCCAGGATTGATGCATTCCAGAAAGGCCTGGCCGACAGGCCATTGTAAAGAAAGGCGGTAACCGTATGGATACTGATTGCCCACGGAATCGAAATTAAAATCAACGGCTTGATTAGCTGGATACTGTATTCCTTGCTGTGTGACATTTTATATAAGACATAAAATGAAATAAGGAAGTTTATTGCAAGGTAGCCGTTCAGCACCAACACATCCCATGCAAGGAGCGAAGATGGAAAGTTCATCGTACCGATAATGGGCATAAGATGCCACACCCTCTCAGGTCTCCCCATGTCTACCAGAATGAAGAGTATGCACATTGTAATGGCTGTAACAGCCAGGAGTTCTCCAAAGAGGACAATCTCCTTGATTGGCTTGAAGTTATATATATATGCAGGCACAACGAGAAGGACTGCCGCTGCAGCAACCCCGACAAGGAATGTGAAGTTTGATATATAGAACCCCCAGGAGACCTGATCCCTCATGGCAGTCAGGATCAGCCCGGTGTTAAGCTGTCTTATATAGGATGCAACTCCCACGATGATGAAAAACGACAGGAAAGCGAGCCAGCTATAGTACCACTTGTCACCTTTTGCCATATGTTTTAAAACTGTAAAAAAGTTTTTTAGCAATGCATACATTGTAACCCTTCCTCCTCAGATAGATTATGTCGCAAAGAAATAGTAAAATTTCGGGTATGTATTCAGATCTTCCTTAAGCCGGAATACCCTTTTGTTCTCAATACAATATCTTATTTCACTTTTTGGGTCAAGCAAATTGCCAAACTTCCTGGCACCAACCGGACATATCTCAACACATGCAGGGTATCTCCCGGCCCTTGTCCTCTGAACGCAGAAGGTGCATTTTTCCACCACTCCGGCATAACGGGGTCTGTTGCCAAGATAATGCGTTTCAGGATTAAGTTCCTCCTTGCGTATCCTTGGTTTTGCCAGGTTAAAGTGCCTTGCACCATACGGACAGGCAGCCATACAATAACGGCAGCCGATACACCAGTTATAATCAATTACTACAATTCCATCCGGCTCTTTCCATGTTGCCTGCGTCGGACATACCTTGACACAGGGTGGGTTCTCGCATTGCTGGCATTGGACAGGCATATAAAAATATCCCTCTTCAGGGACTTTTCCAGGATAATAGTACTTTTCGGATTCCTCAAGGTCGATCCATTTCTCCCCCTTCTTAAAGCGCAAAACCGTTATCCAGTGTATCTGGGGATCCCTGGACTGATTGTTTTCTCTTACACAGGCATAGACACACCTTCTGCAGCCGATACACCTTGAGAGGTCCAGTCCATAACCAAAAAGCGTGCCGGGCATGGCCTTTGTCGTCTTGATGTTAAACTTGGTATCAAACTTTTTATCATATTCCTTTTCCAGCCGTTTTATAACGGTCCTGATTTCATCTTCGTTCATTTCCCTGAAATGTTTTTGCAGAAAAGCGTCCCAAATAGAGGCGTCCGCGGTACCAAAAGGAATTGCAGTGGATGCAAGACCAAGAGCCGCACCCTTTAAAAAACCCCTGCGGCTGATTGATTTGGATATGCTGTTTCCTTTAATTTTATTTGGCATTTTTACTCCTCGAGATCGTTTTTAATGGAAAAACCGTGTTCAATGGATTTTCAGGTATTTCATCCGTTGGCTTGCTGTATTTAATATCCGCGGGCTTTATCGGTGGCGGAAGAGGCTTTAGAGGTTTAAATCGTGGCTGATGAGGATTGTGACACTGAACACAGAGACGATACTCCTTCTTGCCGTTCCACATGCCTGTTCTCTTGCCATGCACTCCTGCCTTCCAGTCACGAAAAATTGTCCCGTGACACTGGCCGCACAGGTAGTATGACTCCTCAAAGGAAACAAGCTTTCCACTTGCAAGTCTCAACACATCCCTGTTATCGGGATTGTGACAGTCAAGACACCACCTCTGCTTTGCGGCATGTGTAAACTTTATATTTGTATGATAGAACAGTTTTCTGCGTTTTTTATTTACTTCCATGTCTGCATGACATTGTGAGCAGGGGAAAATACCCTCCGAGAAAGGCGGCGGCGGCACGAAAAATTCCGGGATACCATCCTGATCTTCGGCCACAGCATTCATTGATAACAGCACAGAGGTCAGTAGCATAATAATGGCTATGAATATTACATATAATTTCTTCTGTTGTATTAACACCTTCAAATATCTTCTCCTTTCAAGTAAATTTTTTTTAAAGTCTGCATTTATTCCTGAATATCGTTATTTAAATACTTCCATATTTTACTCTTTCTTCCTATTTCACAATTGAAGCCCGACATCCAGCATATATCATAATCCAATATTCTCAGTGGGCATTATACTATATCCAAAAATTTTTTTGCAATGTTTTTTGTAACGGGACAGAAACCAAAAACGGCATAAAACAAACAATAACCGGGTTAGCCCTTTTCTTATCTTTTTCTTGTCAGAGTCGGCAGGAACAGGCATATATGCCTGTAATAACTCTATCCCTCGTTAAAGATTCCTGAAACCGGAGCCGTTTATTTCTTTCCTTCTTTCTTTTTGTCAGGAAAGAGTATAACGATACTTATTCTCCTGTTTTTCGGGTCACGCGGGCTATCCGTAAAAAGCGGATCCTTGTCTGCATAACCAACGACACGGACTATCCTTGCCGGAGATATCCCGAGTCTTTCCAGATCCCGCCTTGCAGCATTTGCCCTGTCGGCAGAGAGTTCCCAGTTGGTGTAATTACTGTTTGATGAATAAGAATAAGAGTCGGTATGTCCCTCTATAAAGAGCTTGTTACTTATATTGTTAATATTATCTCCAAGCACCCTCAGTATCTCTTCAGCCTTGGGGGTAAGTTCAGCACTGCCGGACGGAAACATGGAACTGCCGTTTTTATCAATAATCTCTATTTTTACCCCTTCTTTCACAATCCTCACGAGTATCTGATCCTTTATATCGCCCAGCATGGTTTCAACTGCCTCTTTTATGGCTTCCTGAAGGGTCTCAGGTGTTATACTCTTGTCTCCGAAGGTCCCGTAATAGTCCGAGAAGACCTTATCAGAGGTTGCTCCCGGCTCATTGAACATCTCGCTGGACTTGTCCATAAAGGATGTGCCTCCCTTCTCGAAGATACTGAATTCCTTGAAGTATGTAGCAACCCTTGCCCGTTTCTCCGGAGAAACCATCGTTACCAACCAGAGGAGGAGAAAAAAGGCCATCATCGCAGTTACAAAGTCTGCATATGCTACCTTCCAGCTTCCCCCATGACGTCCGCCTTCAGCGGTCTTTTTTACCTTCTTGATTATTATCTTTGAGTCTTTCATCTGATTCTCTCTCTTTTATCATCTTTCATTTCTTTCTTACCGTCTCTTCAAGTTCATTGAATGAGGGCCTGTCAGATGTAGGGATTGCCCTTCTGCCAAACTCTACAGCCATCTGCGGGGCTGCACCACCCACAAAAGAGACCAGTGCTATCCTTATAATCTGAAAACTGACTCCATCCTCCTTCACCTTTGCCTCGAGATTGGTAGCTATAGGACCGACAAAGCCGTAACACATCAGTACCCCGAGAAACGTCCCAACCAGCGCTGCACCTATGCTCTGACCAAGGACCTCCGGTGGCTCGTTAATCTTGCCCATTGTAAGCACCACTCCGAGAACAGCGGCTACTATACCGAGTCCGGGCAATGCATCTGCGACCATTGCTATGTTATGAGCAGGTATGAGTGCCTCATGGTGGTGGGTGTCTGTTTCGAGCTCCATCAGGTTGTCCAGCTCATAGGGCGGCACATTTGTAGAGATTATCACCTTGAGGTTATCGCAGAGGAAACTTACTGCATGATGGTTGGACATTACAGCCTTGTATTTTAAAAACAGGGGACTCTTCTCGGGATTTTCAATATCCGCCTCTATGGATATAAGCCCCTCCTTCCTGATCTTGAAAAATATATTATAGAGAAGACCGAGGAGTTCAATGTACCCTGACTTGCCCATTCCCCCCGAGGAGAAGAGTTTTCCCAAACTCTTCAGTATCATTGCGAGGACCTTTGGGGGGGCAGCTATGATGAGAGAGCCGATAGAAGCACCAAATATGATGACCAACTCTGCCGGCTGAAACAGGACACTGAGGTTGCCGTGCTCCATCAGGTAGCCACCAACAACGGCCCCCATGACGACCAATATTCCAATTATTACAAACATAGTCTCTTATTATTTATCGGCTTAATTTACTAAAACTTTAGGTCTGATTTAAATATGATGAATGGGTTAAAATATTCTAAGTGAATAGTCAGACCATTATATCTATTGGCGGTGCACATAGTGGATGCGGGAAAACCACTGTGGCCGAAAACCTACTGAGGTTGCTCGGCGGTTCATGGGGTGCAATCAAGCATACAAAGACCGCTTTTTACACCTCTGTATCCCGAAATCCGGAAGCCCCGGAGGATAAGGATACTTCCCGCCTCCGTCTCTCAGGGGCCGGGGATGTGCTCTGGGTTCAGTCACCTGAAGCCGGTCTTGAAGAGACGATTGAGATGGCCGTTAACATGCTCGCACATTGTGAGGGGATAGTGGTTGAAGGTAACGCTCCAATTGAGTTTTTATCTCCTGATATAGTAATATTTGTATTTGGAAAGGACACCGGAAGGTTAAAGCCCTCTGCTTTGAGGATTCTCAAAAAAAGCGATATAGTAATCTATCAGGATGAAATTCCCAGCTCAGACCCCTCGAACCGTGAGCAGTTTGAACCATGCAGGGATGAGATTATCCATCTTGGCATAAAGGAAAGGGCTTGCTTTCACAAACTCAAAGCTATCATCATGAATAAGACAGGGAAAACGGATACGACAGAGAGTTCAGCAAATCTGACTGAAAATGTGAGCAGGGAAGAAAGGCCTCACCTTGAGACAGACCCTCTGGTGAAGACTTCAAACAATCCGGGGGAAGAGCTCCTCAGACATGCAAGAAACAAGAGAATCCCTTGCAAGCTGGCAAGAAAGATAGCAGAGCAAACGGGTCTTCCCTATCATGAAATCGGCAAGTTGGCGGATGAACTTGGAATAAAGATTACAGACTGTGAGCTCGGTTGTTTCTGATGGTTATTCTCTTTGAACTCGCCTTGACTTTTTACTTTGCAGCAACAATTGTAGGAGTTGTAGAGCTTTTCAGGGGAAGCAGGGCAACGACCAGGATACTGCTTGTCCTTGCTGCCGTTGGCTTTATCCTCCATACCGTCAATATAGTCCTGAGCCTCCTGTCCGGACACATACCGGTTACAAATATGCACGAGGCATCCTCTTTCTTTTCATGGTGTATCGTCCTCCTCTTTTTTTATGTTGAATACAGGTACAAAATAGGGTTGCTTGGCTCTTTTATAATGCCGGTTGTCTTTATTCTTATGCTGTCATCGTCCATACTGCCCCGGGAGATAACACCTGTAAGCCCGATGCTCAAGAGTTACTGGCTTGGCATTCACACAGCACTGGCATTTTTAGGAGATGCTGCATTTGCCATGGCCGCAGGCATAGGGGTTATGTATCTTGTTCAGGAACATTTTGTAAAGACAAAACGTCTGGGAAGCCTGTTTCAGAGGTTGCCGAGCCTCCAGATACTTGATGAGGTGAGCTACAAACTCATAACACTCGGGTTTCCCCTGCTGACACTTGCGATCATTACCGGCGCCCTCTGGGCAGAGAGTGCCTGGGGGAGTTACTGGCGATGGGACCCCAAAGAGGTCTGGTCACTGATTACCTGGCTCGTCTATGCCCTTGTCCTGCATGTAAGACTGACCGCGGGCTGGCGGGGCAAAAAGGCGGCAATACTTTCAATCCTTGGATTCTCCATAGTGCTGTTTACATTCTTTGGAGTAAATCTGCTACTGAAGGGGGTTCACAGCTTTGTAAGATGAGGGTATTGGTAACCGGACTTAATCATAAGACCGCCCCGGTAGAGGTACGGGAAAAACTGGCCTTTGACGGCCCCGGACTGGAGGAGGGACTGAACAGTTTCCTTCAGCTACCGGAGGTGAAAGGGGCAATGATACTCTCCACCTGCAACAGGGTTGAGATATATGCCCACGTCAGCAACCCTGAAAGGGCCGTTGATTCCGTAAAGGCCTTCCTCTCGGAATTTCATTCCATTGATCCCGGGGCCCTTGAAAACTCTCTATACTTTTACACTGACAGGGATGCAATAAGGCACGTCTTCCGGGTTGCCTCAAGCCTTGATTCAATGGTTGTCGGCGAACCCCAGATATTGGGACAACTGAAGCACGCCTTTGAATTCGCCCTCTCAAAAGGGGCTACAGGCATCCTCCTGAACAGGCTTCTGAAGAAGGCCATAACTGTTGCAAAGAGGGTAAGGACGGAAACAAGGATTGCTGAAAATGCCGTATCCATAAGTTATGCCGCTGTAGAGCTTACAAAAAAGATATTTACCGACCTGAGTGAAAAGAGATTCATGCTCCTCGGGGCCGGCGAGATGGCGGAGCTGGCAGTCAGGCACCTTATCAAAAGCGGAGTAAGGGATGTA
>JAYWMQ010000005.1 GCA_035873375.1 Nitrospirota bacterium
TTTAGAAGGTATTAACAGCCTGATCCAGGCAGCCAAGGCAAAGGCGCGAGGCTACCGCACAACACGTAATCTTATTACCATAATTTACCTCATTGGGGGAAAACTTGATTTCCGTTTACCCACATGAATCAGCGAGGAACCAATAAAATTGATAAAATTCTATGGTTGATTTTTAATTTCAGAAAATCTCTTGTACAACATACCCCACTTGTCATCTTTATGTTTACTATTAACCCGGCAACTATTCAGAGAGACATATTCGTCAAAATCAACCACGTAAGAACTTGTTGTGAAACTCTTGTTTTGTCACCCCCGAACTAAATTCAGGGCAGGCTCTGAACTTGTTTCAGTATTGTTTCAGGCTTGGCAAGGCGAATAGACTGCGTCTCATAAGTCATTGATTCTTAGAGATTCTGAAATAAATTCAGAATGACATATATCGTTTTTTTTCTGTTTGTGCAACAAACTTTTAACCAGCTAAAAACTCTGTATTTATTTGCCGGTTTGCTAAAATAAAGTTTTAATAAAAACATACCAATAATTATAGACCAGGCACCGAAAAGTAATCGCAAGGAAATATTTGTAATCATGGGATTGCCCTTTGTTTTTAATTTTTGAATTTAACGTCAAAATCTGCAGGGCGTATTACACATCCGCTGGGTTGTTAGAGTTGGTTATATTTCATAAATTCGGAAGGGGGTATTCCGGGAATAATTTCTGCCATTCTTCTTTTGTATAATTCGCCCAGGGATTTTCAAAACCGGGGTTCGCGATAAGTTCTTCTTTCCTCCAGCTCAGCACATTCCGGAGCTCTTTTTCAAGTTCTCCGTAAAGATCGATTTGATTAATTGCAAATGTTTTTTTATCACCCCACTTTGAATACATTGTAAAGGTGTCATATTCACATATTTGCCAATAGCTGACTAATTGCACTGTTGCATCATCTTCCCGGTAAATTCCGACTCCTCCGATGCCTCCCTCAGGATGACGAAAACGAAAGCACCACCCTTTTGTGTCATGGTAATATTTGTCTATGTATAAATTGAATTTTTGTGCAAACTTATTAAGAATCTCCGCCCGGCTATCAAAAAATGCCCTGATTTTATCCCATTCTTCTCTTGATGTAGTATAATCACCATTAGGCATATTTTATAAACGCCTGATCTAACGTATAGTATACGATTTTCCGGCTTCCCACTTAATGATTAAAAGTATAGCACATCTTAAAATTTTCTCAAACCCTTAATCCGTTTTTCTCCATTCCCGGCGTCTTTAATTTGTCTGAGATTTTCTTTGTATATTGATGTTAAAATTGCGGGATACAAATACGGATTCAAAAGGGGTTATATGCAGAAAATACAGGATATTATTGAAGAGATAAACAATCTCGAAAAAAGATTATCTTTGGAAATTCAGAAAAAAGAGAAGGAGTTCTCCTATGAAATTCATGGGAAGAAGGTCAGGTTTGAAGAAGAGGTCAAACAATACCATAAAGCTTTTGCAACAAAGACTTACAAGTATATAGTCAATGCTGATTGGTTAAGCATACTGACGGTTCCGGTAGTATGGTTTGGTATTGTTACAGCAGTTCTCCTGGATTCTTTTGTCACAACTTATCAGTTTATTTGTTTTCCGGTGTATAAAATCCCGAAAGTAAAACGGAGCGACTATATAGTGATAGATCGTCATGCCCTTAAATACCTTAATGCAATAGAAAAGCTAAACTGCATGTATTGCGGGTATTTTAACGGCTTGATCGCCTATGTACAGGAAATAGCTGCCAGAACCGAACAATATTGGTGTCCGATCAAGCATGCCAGAAGAATCCGCAGCATTCACAGTCGCTACAGAAAATTCCTGGAGTATGGAGACGCAGAGGAATACCGGAAGAGAATCGAAGAGGTCAGAAGAGATTTTGCTGATATAAATGAAAATACAGGGGTTTAGCCTTCGGTCTTCAGCCTATTAACCTAAGCACTTACAATCTGAGGTAAACCTTGACAATACTAAGTCTGCAGAATATAAAGATAGCATTTGGCGGCCCTGAATTGATTGATGGAGTTACGCTTAATGTGGAGGCAGGGGAGCGTGTCTGCCTGGTCGGCAGGAATGGTGCGGGTAAATCCACTCTTGTCAGGATAATCAGCGGAGAAATTCTTCCTGATGCGGGTGAGGTTATATATTCCCAGGGACTGCGAATTGCCTCTCTTCCCCAGCAAGTTCCCCATGACCTCAGTGGTACGGTATTTGACGTGGTCTCAGAAGGGCTGGGAAAGATAGTCGGCTTGATCTCTGAATACCACCTGACAAGTCACCAATTGTCATCCGATCATAATGAAGGGGCACTCTTGAAACTTGAGCGGCTACAGCATGAAATAGAGTCTGAAGGCGGTTGGCACTCAGAGCAGAGGGTAGAGACCGTGCTCTCAAAGCTCAAGCTGGATGCCGATGCATCTGTTGCCGAATTGTCAGGGGGGCAGAAAAGAAGGGTTCTCCTTGCCAGGGCCCTTGTAAACGAGCCGGATCT
This sequence comes from Nitrospirota bacterium, assembly GCA_035873375.1. Lineage (NCBI taxonomy): Bacteria > Pseudomonadati > Nitrospirota > Nitrospirota bacterium. The sequence continues at coordinate 2,528 of JAYWMQ010000005.1, forward strand.
CCTGCTGCTTGACGAGCCTACCAACCATCTCGATATTGAATCAATCAGGTGGCTTGAGGAATTTTTAAGCGCCTACAAGGGGGCCATCCTCTTCATAACTCATGACCGGAAATTTCTCCAGTCTCTCGCAACCCGTATAATTGAACTTGACCGCGGGAAGATAACCGACTGGCCCGGTGACTACTCAACCTATCTCAAAAGAAAACAGGCCCTGCTGGATGCCGAGACCACTCATAATGCACTTTTTGATAAAAAACTTGCACAGGAAGAGGCATGGGTCCGTCAGGGCATAAAGGCACGCCGCACCCGGAATGAAGGTCGTGTAAGAGAATTGAAAGAGATGCGAAGAGAGAGGAGCAGGAGGCGTGAATTATCCGGAAGCGCTAAAATGAATTTTAACGAAGCTGAAAGATCAGGAAAACTCGTGCTTGAGGCCGAGGGGATTGGCTGTACATTTGACGGGCGAAAACTTATAGATAATTTTTCAACGGTAATTATGCGGGGAGACAAGATAGGGATTATCGGCCCCAATGGCTCAGGAAAGACTACTCTAATAAACATCCTTCTCGGCACCATGGTACAGCATGAGGGTTCTGTCCGCATGGGAACTAAACTTGAGGTTGCATACTTTGATCAGCACCGTGCACAGTTGGATGACGAAAAATCCGTAATGGAAAACGTAGCTGACGGTGAGTACGTTACTGTAAACGGCATAAAAAAACATGTAATCGGCTATCTCCAGGACTTTCTCTTTCCGCCGGATCGTGCCAGAATGTCTGTAAAGGTCTTGTCCGGTGGAGAACGCAACCGGCTTCTGCTCGCAAAGCTTTTTACACGGCCTTCAAATGTAATCGTCATGGACGAACCGACAAACGATCTTGATATAGACACTCTTGAGCTCCTTGAAGAGATGCTGATGGAATATAAAGGGACGGTCCTGCTGGTGAGCCACGATCGGGAATTCCTGAACAACATTGTAACAAGTACGATCGTTTGCGAAGGCGGGGGCAGGATTGGCGAATATGTCGGGGGATATGATGACTGGCTGAGACAACGCGTGCCTGAGGCAGTGAATCAGAAAGTGAAGGAGTCGGGAAAGAAAAGGCCCCGTCAAAAAAAGGAGGGGCCACGCAAACTCACATTTAAAGAAAACAGGGAGATAGAAGCACTCCCGGGCATGATCGAATCAATGGAAGCAGAACATGCGGTGTTTTACAGGAAATTCGCAGATCCTGAATTTTACAGAGGTGACGGGAACAAGGTGGCTGAGGCAAAATCGAAGATCGAGAAGCTGGAAAAGGATATTGCCGACGCTTATGAACGCTGGGCGCTGCTTGAGCAGATATTAAAGGAGTCCGCCTGAAATACACATTAGTATTCGTGGGAAGAGACCTTGTGGTGCTTGCCACCCCTGTAGGCTCTGAATAAATGGGTGACACCACACATTGTAAAAATCAATGGCTATTATAATGGTGTGAAGGATATAATATTGTTATGGACGGGAAAAAAAGATTAAATATAACGCAGGGCATTAGGGTCAGGATAGTACTAAAACAGGACCAGAAAAGCGGTAAATTAACTGAAGGAGTTGTCAAGGATATCCTGACAAACTCTCCTTCACATCCTCATGGCATAAAAGTAAAATTAGATAGTGGAAAGGTGGGACGAGTCAAAGAGATTTGTAAATGACACTCCGCATTGACGGTGACGCTTTATAAAATGGAAATCTGGTTTTTATATTTAATAAGGTGCAAAGACGGGAGCTTGTATACGGGGATAACAACTGACGTGAAGAGGAGGTTCGAAGAGCATAGGGGCGGCAGCCGGGGCTCGAAATATTTAAGAGGAAAGGCGCCTCTGGAACTGGTTTTAAAAAAGAAGATAGGTGACAAAGGCCTTGCACTGAAGGTTGAAGACAGGGTAAGAAAGCTTACAAAGATCAAGAAAGAATTGCTTGTAGAAGGCAAAATCGGGATAAGGGAAATAAAACGGGTAATATGATTAATAAAATCACTGTAAAAAGGAGAAAACAATGGCTAAAGCTGCTGCAAGTCACATTCTGGTAAAGACTGAGGAAGAGTGCTCAAACATCAAGAAACAGATTGAAGATGGAGCTGATTTTGCCCAGATGGCAAAGGAGCATTCCCAGTGCCCTTCGGGACAACAGGGTGGAGGGCTGGGTAAATTTTCACCTGGACAGATGGTAAAGGAATTTGATGAAGTCGTATTCAGCGAGGAAGTTGGAAAAGTGCACGGCCCGGTCAAGACCCAGTTTGGCTACCACCTTATTAAAATTACGAGCAGAGGATAGAAGTCATTGTGTCTTCCTGCAAACACACCATTCTCGAGCTATTGACTGACAAGAAGAACGTGCTGCGCTGCCGGCACTGCCATTTGACAATAAAGGCCGATGAACTTGGAGGGGGCTATTGTCCTGAATGTTATGAAATCAACGGCATTAAGAGGTTTGATTTTGAAGAAGTTGCAGCAAAAGAGACGGAAAAAGTGAGATACAGATGTGAAGACTGCGGTCTGGTAATAGAGATTGATTAGAAAGGAAAAAGAAAGATGAGGCATTCATGATCCCCTGGGAACTGATAGAATGCGCACCGGTACCCGGAAATGGAGGGGAGATTTGCCTGTACAGGCGCGACAAAGAATTTTCGATAAGGGTGAACGGTCATGAGCTTATGAACAGCCGCACTCATGGATCAGAGGAAGCCTTGGCAGAGCTTGCCTGTGAAAGGATCGCAGGAAGCGGCAGTCCCCGGATACTGATAGGGGGACTCGGCATGGGATTCACATTGGCATCGTCGCTTAAAGGGCTCGGCCCTGGTGCCCGGATAGTTGTATCCGAATTAGTCCCCGCAGTAGTAAAGTGGAACAGGGGACCTCTTGCCGGCCTCTCCGGCAACCCTCTTCAGGACAGCCGGGTCACTGTATGCGAAGTTGATGTGGGAGATGTGCTGAAGCAGAAGAAGAGGGTATATGATGCTATTTTGCTGGATGTGGACAACGGGCCTGAGGGACTGACGCGGGAGGGCAATGACCGGCTATATTCACAGGCCGGGCTTGAGACATCCTTTGCAGCGCTTCGGCCCGAGGGTGTGCTTGCTGTATGGTCAGCAGCACCAGACCGTGCCTTTGCAAGGCGTCTTCGCAGGTCGGGCTTTGATGTAGACGAGATGTGTGTAAGGGCACGCGGTTCCCGCGGTGGTGGGCGACATACAATCTGGATTGCGGTGCGCGGTTCCGGATGAGGAATAAAACAAATACTGCAAACTACTCTTTAGCGTGATATTTAAGCTGTAGACCTTTTAGAAAATTACGCAGGACCTGATCCTTACATTCACGGTAGTGTTTATGCCCCGGCTTACGGAAAAACGCACTTAATTCGTGTTTGCTAATGCGCAACCCAGCCAGGTCCATAATTTCCAATATGTCTTCGGCTTTCAGGTTTAATGCAATTCTTAATTTTCTGAAAATGATATTGTTAGTTAAACGCCGCTCGGGCTCGGGTTGCGGCCCTTCTTTTTTGCCCCGTTTATAGTTAATCAAACCATTCAGGAAAATCGCCAGCTGAGTATCGCTACATTTCTGATACGCAGGATCGTCATCTTTTTTTAACCAATCGCTGATCTGCTCCCGCGTTACCTGACAACCAGCCAAGCCAAATATAGCAATCATTGTCGAATCGTCAAAGTCAAATGTATAGCGGATACGGCGCAAGATATCGTTATTGGTCACAAGTATGCTCCGATCTAAACTGTAGTTGTGTCACAACGACTCACTACCTGGTTACCTATGGTCCTGTCATGCAACAACTTACGCATCTCACATGACAGGACACCAGACTTTAAGCTTATTCTATATTTGCGCCGACAATGGCAGCCATCTGCATCATGTCGATCGTCTGGCCCTCTTTCAGCTTTGTAAGGTCTGTGACCTTGCCTGATTTGCTTTTGGATTTTGTGTTTTTGAAGATCGGAAGCAATTTAGCATCAGCCACTATGAACTTGCCCGCGTTCTCAGGCTTTCCATTTGCAGTCTTTGTCTGAAGTTTATTTGCTTTAATATATTCCCATAGTTTCTTGGTTATCTCTGTTCTTGGAAGCTCGGTTGCCCCCAGGAGATCCGCCAAATCATTTTTCAGCTTTACCGGTTTATTCAATCCCTTTGCTTCTGCCATTTTCAACTCCTTCGTTCCTGTATTTTTTTATCAATCTGCTAAACTTGACCGTAAGTTTACTACAATGCAGCCAAATATAGCTAATCTCATCATGGATAGGAACCGGATTTTGTTGCAATGTATACAACATGCCTGTTCCCTCTGCCCGCTCGATGCCGCTTAAAGGCAAACCCGGCACGGACAAGTCGCCTTTCAAATGCCTTATCAGGGTCCTCGGACCAGACGGCAAACACACCTCCGGGCATCAGGGATGAGCCGCTCATCGCCAGGGCGGTCTCTCCGTATAAATAGTCACCCCTTTCCTTGGCAGCCTCAAACGGCCCCTCATAGAGATCAAGGATAATGGCATCAAACCGGTTGTCTCCGCCGTTCATTGCACAGTTGCGGATCAGTGACGCCACATCAGCAATCTCTATGGTAACCCTGGGGTCATTAACCGCCCCGCCGGTAAGTGCGGCCATGGGCCCGCAACACCATCTGACGACCACGGGGTTAAGTTCAGCCACAACCACGCCGGCACCTTCGGGGAGCTCATCGAGCGCCGCCTTCAGGGTACAGCCCATCCCCAGCCCTCCGATGAGCACCCTGGGGGCTTTTTTATTGTTCAGGAGCTTGCAGGCCAGTTTCGAAAGCAGCACCTCGGATTGGCTGGCCCAGGAGTTCATCAGCACACGGCCGTCAATGGTTATAAGAAAATCAGATCCGTTCCTTTGTCTAAGTTCAAGAAAACCATCAGCGGTATCATTGCTGTCAATTGTTTGCCACGGTTTGGTCATCTATCGTAAGCTTCCCCTTTAAGCAGCGAGTTCCAAATTAGAGTTTCGGTATATCTTTCCATTTCAACACCTCTCACAAGACAGCATACCCGACAACAAAATAACGGATCAGCTTTCCTGTTGTCACCAGCACCAGAAATACTGCAATGTTTATCCTTAGAGCACCCGCGGCAAAAGTCAGCGGGTCACCAATAATCGGGACCCACGCAAACAACAGGCTGGCAACGCCGTATTTCTCAAATCTCTTTTTTGCCCCTGCAAATTCATCCTCGGATACTCTTAAAATCCTGCGAATAAACAAACCACTGCCCCAAAGTCCGACCGCATAATTCAGACATGCCCCCAGGACATTCCCGACTGTTGCCACACCCACGGTCATCGCCGGATTATAACCATTTGCCAGGAGGTAACCAAGCACAACCTCCGAACTCAAAGGCAGTATCGTGGCTGCTAAAAATGAGGCTAAAAAAAGGCCAAGATAACCGAAATCTGTAAAAAATTCCATTAAATATTCATCCCTGTTGTTATAATAGTATTGCATAACAGCAGGGTTTGTTGCCTTGCAATTAAACACTTGTGGACGGCGTCACCAAGACACCACCCATTCGCCACCTCTTAAAGCTCGGAAACCTTTTCAGCGTGGCCCCCTCAGGCCACAGTTAGAGAGAGTTCCTGCTTCATTTTAGTTTTTTAGATTTAGTTGTTATATCGGTAATCTGATATTGATATGTTCTCACAGCTTTAAGCTTTTTGTCGTCAAAAATGACATAGTTATTGCCGTTTGCAATTGAACTTTTATAAATAATTCCATGAAAACCTATATTTTTAAGCAATTCACAAAGGTATTGACTTGGAAGATATTCTAAATTTGCTTCCCGTGGTATTATTGGTTTTGACAGTTCATTTCCAAGAAGTGTAAGAAATGGCATATTTTTATAAATGAGTTCTAATTCGTTTTCTTCATTTAGTTCAAAAGGACTGATAGTGTTTTTAGGATCCCGCAAATCTGCCAATTCTAGATCTTTATTCATTATGAATTCAGCAATAGTGACAAATTCTCCTTTATTGCCCCTGATTTCGGAAATTGCTGTATCAACCGACGACGCCAAATAGAGGTAAGGTATTCCAATTGGATTGGCTCGCCCATTTGATACTAAATTCTTAAGTGGCTTGCTCATTTGTGAAATTTTGTATGGTTTATCAGAAGTGTTAATTCTTGCTCTGAAAAATATTTGGGAGCCTTTATTGAGCATTACGCCAATATGCTTGCCGAATGGCTCCAAATTACTCTTGACAGGGGCATTATTGGGAAAAAATCTATTTCTATGTTTTAATTCTTCTCTAAAATTTTCCCATTGCTCAACATTTTTTTGTTCTATTAAAAATACAGGTTTAAATTTAACTTTGAACAGATCGTTATTGCATGAGATTGCTTTTAATAACTTTTGCTGCATACGATTTACGGTGATTGTAAAAACATTCCAATCAATTTGCAAAAGCTCATTAAGTGCAACCCCCTCTCGGTCTTTTTCATACAACTCCAGGAGAGGTTCAAATCGATCAAATAATTCTTCAGGCTTTATCAGTGTTGCATTATCTGTTTTGCAAAAGGAACACTTCCCTTTTTTGTTACTAACTGCGTTAATATGCTTCTGCAAAAAATTATCAGAAAAACAATTAGGGCAACAATTCATATCAACTTTCTCTGCTGATGAAGTTTGCCATTAATTCAATATGATGCTGCATAGAAAGCTTTTTAACATATCCAAGTCCGGGATAATGCTGCATCTTAAAAAGTTTAAGATATTCAGCGCACGCTCTTGATTTGAAAATTAGGGATTTAGGCTTATTTACTTTCTTTGCCAATTTTGCAAGAGCCTCAAGAAACTTTCCTCCAGGGTCGGTTGGAGAATCTGTCTGATCAGAAATAAAGTGATAGATAAACATATCATCATCATTGTCAAGGTACGTCATATGAATGGCAACAGCATATGCAGGACCACCGGTCTCTGTGTAATCGTCACCAACAATTAAATAATCACCGAATCCATCCATTCCTTCATCAGGAAAGGTAATATGTAAATCAGAAAAATGTTCATTAGATGGATAGTGTGCATTCTTTTTTTGTGGTTTAAAGCCGTCCCTGATTAAAATTCTTTTGATTCCATCTTTTTTCAAATACCTTTGATATAACTTTCCGGCAAATCCATCAATAAAAATATGGGTTTTAATATTTTCATATCCATCTATTGCGGCAGCAAGCTTTTTGCCATTAGTATACCCATAATGCAGAATAGAAAAGTTAAAATTACGGTGTTTTTTTAGTAGCGCAACTAAATTGTCAATATTTGATTCAGCATGAAGCATGTAACCAACCGATATATTTTTTAACTTTTTAAATTTATCTTCGATAAGTTCCGTTAAAATGCTCGAAGAAGGTACAGGCTTCTGTCCAGCTATAGGATTCACTATAAGAGTACAATCAACACTACTTTCGTTCATAGCTTTTATTGAGCGTGTTAACGCTGCAAAGTCGCTTTTTACCGGTTCGATAATTGGATGGATGTTATTATTTGCTAAAAACTCGGCATTATCCCGAAGCAATATCAGTTCAAACTGTTTTCCCCTTAAATATGGATAATACATGTAATTTCCTCCTAAGCCGGCTTCGGAATGATTACTGAGCCAATGTTGCTTGTAAAGTTAGACATTAATGCCCGCATTTTTGCCTTTTCACTACAAATACTCAATGCATAGGCAGATAATGAGGCAGGAGCTTTAGTAATGAATTCCTTAAGCACCTTCGTATTATTTCGTTTTCGAAGAGTATTCATCGTTAAATAATGTGCTGTTTCGGGAGGAATTTTACAGAAAAGTTTTTTGCACTCCCGGTATATTTGAGTGTTCGGGACATTCGGTGCTATTTCATAGAATTCTTCGACAATTTTTAGATATTCTTTTTTTCTGAGAGAATCGAACAATGTGTCCATGTGTATGTTTTTCTTATTTGATTTTGATTTTCTGATTGTTGATATAGTGTTTCTATCGGTTAATACCTGGATGCCGACTGCGTCGGGTAGTATTGATTTAAGTTTTGTTGCCTGGGAATTAGAGGTTATGACATTAATATGGTCAAAAATCTGATAGTAAGCTTTTACCTGGTTTTCGAGACGTGCAAAAGAATCGAATTCAGATTTTATCTCGTAGACTGTTGATGTCCCATTTATCACTACTGCGTCAGCCTTACATTTGCCAACACGGAATTCTGTTAGCATATGTGAAGTGTTCAAGGAATGCTTGCCGAGTAGGATTTTATTGGCTATTGCATTCTTATAAATATATTCATTTCTGTAGTTTTTGAAGAGAATGTTGTAAATCCAGTCAAAAAACTGAGAAAGTGACATGGAATGATCTATTTGTTCAAGAATGCCACTGTTTGTGCATACCTCATACAAGTAAGCGGAATATCCTTTGTGAGAAAGGCTATCCATCACAATGGACGAAAATATCCGGCTTACTGCTGGCAAGTATTTCCGATTTATTATTTCTTTAGTTTTCATTGCCTACCGGTATTATATAAAATCATCCCATCTTAATAAAAATATATTGGCTTATATCCACCCCAAAAAGCAAAACTTGAATAATACTTCAATTTTCCACTATTTATTTTGATTTTTCTAAAGGCTTCCATTACCCCCCGTGTCAGGATAGATATCCGGTAACCTGAGTCGTATATTCAACCTTACATGAAGCTGAAAGATAAAGATAATAAAAGACATGGGTGAAGAGCAGTGAGCGGTGTCTACATATTTCAGAAATTTAATTCATCTCGTAGGCGGCGTCACACATCTACCATCCAAATCCGGTATAATTAAGAGTAGCTTTTAGCTTGGAAACAACTTAAAAAGGGCAGTAAGGTGAATACATGAAATTTGAAAAGTACCGGATATCAGAGACAATTAAGAAGAATCTTGACCTGATGGGTTTTAAAAACCCTACTAATATACAGTTCAAGTCCATACCCTCGATCCTGAAAGGCGAGGATGTCCTGGCGATTGCACAGACCGGGACCGGGAAGACGGCTGCCTTTGCTATTCCCATTATTGACACGATCCACAGGGAGAAGAGCAGCAAGCGGTCCCTTGGGATCAAGTGCATTGTCATGGTTCCCACGCGTGAACTGGCAATGCAGATCGGGGAGGTCTTTGAAAAGCTTGCGCGGCATACAAAGGTCAAGTCCTTTGCCCTGTACGGCGGGGTCGAGCAGGACCGGCAGGTCAAAAGACTTCAGGACGGAATAGACATACTTATTGCGACCCCTGGACGGATGTTTGATCTCATCAAGCAGGGCTTCGTTGACCTTTCACGAATCAGGACCCTTGTGCTTGATGAGGCCGACCATATGCTTGACATCGGGTTTATTGATGACATCAAGTATGTAAAGAGGAAGCTTACGAACAAGCATCAGACACTCTTCTTCTCGGCCACGATCAACAAGGAGATTAAAAAACTCGCCTTCTCGCAGGTCAGGAGCTCTGCAATACGCATCCAGATAGCGCCTGAGAACCCTGTCTCAAAGAATGTCTCGCACTTTGTCATGTTTGTGGAGATGGATGACAAGAGGTTCTTCCTTGAGAGGTTTGTCAAGGATAATCCGGAAAGCAAGATAATCGTATTTGTGAGGACACGGGTCCGTGCCGAACGGGTAGCAAAGGCCATGGAGAGGGTGCAAATAGAGACGGTTACTCTCCACGGAGACAAGAAACAGGACGACCGGTCCGAGGTGATGAAAAAGTTCAAGGAGGGCAGCTACCGCATCATGATTGCCACGGATATCAGTGCCCGCGGGATTGATGTGCCTGATGTCGATTACGTAATCAACTATGATCTTCCGGACAAGCCCGAAAATTACGTGCACAGGGTTGGAAGGACCGGCCGCGGCGTCAATCTGGGGGTAGCGATCTCTTTCTGCAGCAAGGAAGAAAAGGGACTTCTTGAGGATATACAGCAGCTCATCAATAAAGATATCGAGGTCATAACGCTCCACAAAGCAGACTATGAAGACATTGTCAGCTCACCCGCAGAGGAGCTCAACCTGCAGGAGTTGATCGATAAACATGAGCAATGGGAAGCAGACAGGAAGAAAAAAAAGAAAAAATCCCCGAAGACAGCAAAGAAGAAAAATAAAAGCCGGAGTGTGAACAGATGAATGAAGACCGTTTATTGGAGATTGAAACAAGGATAGCCTTTCAGGAAAACACGATAAAAGACCTGAGCGATACCGTCTACAATCAGCAGAAACAGATAGATGCCCTGCACGAGACCCTGAAACAGCTCATTGACCGGTTCAGGGTCTCATCCACTATATCCTCCGGAGGAGACCTGAAAGACGAAAAACCGCCGCATTATTAAATGAGGAGGTCAACGAGCGGCCCTTTGTCGTCCGACGGAGTAAGTTTTAGCGGCTTTTCTGAGCTCCCGCAGCATATTCTGGACCAGATCTTTCCCGAGTCTTTTTGAAAAACGCATCTGATCAATATATCCTGAATCCTTTGTAATCCTGATTATATCGGTCTTGTGAATTACATTATGAGGCGGAAGGTTGCACTGTTTTGCATACTTATCCCTGATATCGAAAACCTTCCGGAAGAATTTTTTCTCGTCATTCTGAAGGCTGTTGTATCCACTTATCTTTTTGTATTTATCTTCCGGGGCCCTCGTATAATCCTTGTTCTGTATCTGCAGGTTCTTCAGGAGATAGATCTCCATCAATTTCTTTACGTACAGTTTTGCCAGAATGATGTCTTTCAGTTCAAGCAGATGCCTTACATCATTGAGCGCGTAATCAATCGCCTCTTCGGCAATAGGCCTTTTCGTCCAGTTATACTGCTGATATTTCCTCTTCTTCCCCAGGATTATCCCGAGCTCAGATGCAATTATGGAATGAAGGTCCTTCTTTTCATATTTAAGAAGCTCGACTGCGGGTCTTAAATCCAGTATTGATTTTATCTCTATCCCGGCAGAGTTTTTCAGCAGCGACAAATCGCTTCCAGCATCATACATTACTTTCAGAACGTTTGGATTCTCAAAGAGAAGCTTAAGGGTATTATTGCTTATATTGAACGGATCAATGATTACATGGTTCACTCCATCAAAGATCTGCGCCAGGCACAGCTTTTCTCCGTAGGCATGACAATTACACTCCGCTTCTATATCCAAAGCGATAATGTGAAACTCTTTCTCCTCAAACTTCTCCAGGTACGACCGTAGCCCGGCTCCATCTTCAATGTTAATATAACTCACAACAATCTCTTATCCAGCATTAGTTAATGTCCTTTGTCGGGGTCTTACCCCGAGTTCTTTCTTGTAAATTATACCATAAAAAAGAGTCTCAACCGTTAAACAGCCCGTAAGCGGAAGACATTTCAAGTGATAAACCGCTTGAAAGGGCCTGTTCCATACCTCTCAGGGACTATGGCTGAATTGATTATTTATTCAACAATGCCGGCATCGCGATAAACGGGGAATTTCAGGACATGACTCTGGAGCACCGGCAACGAATCCCTGAGGTCAACATAAAGCAGAAAGCATACTGGTGAATTTACAGATTGTTCCTCTGAGTTATTCCCGGTTCTACGTTGTAAACATCTTTGTCCCGCCATTCAAAGCAGATGCTCCAACGTACGTTAATAAAGAGGGAGGAATTGCATTTATACTATTGTAACAAATCTGTAATTCTGGAGGCACTTGCAATATTCGCAGTTGTCCCGACAGGCAATTGACAAGAAAATAAAATAAAGCTTGTCAATTGGCATTAATTTTGGTATATTTACAGAAAGAGGGAACCGGAACCATCAAAGAAAAGCTCATCGAATTATTAACTTCTAAATGGCATAAGGAAAGGAGGGTGTAAGATGGCTACAGTGAGAAAGGATTTTGATTCCTACAAGGTCTGGTATTACAGCGGACATCCGTACGAAGCGCTAATATATTGCTACCAGGGGGGCCACTATGTTGGAAGGGTAGTCTTTTTTAAGGAAGCCTCTCCGATTCCTCCGAATGCGAACTACTCAAGTGGGCCATCAATCCACTATCCACTTAGTCGGTTCAATGACATCATTTCAATTCTGCGCTATGAAAAGCCCCTTTATCTTTTCCTGAACCTGGACAATCTCATTGGAATCATAGCGACTGCACAGCAGGAGCCAGTTGGAGAGGAGGAGTCATAGTCAGCGTAAAGATGGTTGCTTGGGTGTTAATAAACCGGCAAATAAATGAGGAGGATTTAGCTTGTTAAAAGATTGTTCCACAAACAGAAAAAAACGTTATATGTCATTCTGAATCCCAGATCAGGTTCGGGAAATCTCTATGATACAGAAACGGATAGATCCTGAATCAAGTTCAGAAGACTACACAAGGGCTTAAAGAATATTCAAGAGGCTACTGAAGTGTATATTGAAAGTCTGAAAGAACACAATGAACCTATTCCTCCGTCTATAGATGAAGAAATTGTATAGGTAGTGGTATGAGCACACTTCCACGAATATCAGGTCGTGAGGTAGCTAAGCGTCACTCGCTCTTCTTGTCGGTAAGTACGGCAATCCCCGGGAGTTCCTTGCCTTCGAGGAGCTGCAGGGTTGCACCGCCGCCGGTTGAGATAAATGATATGCTGTCTGATACCCCGGCCCTGTGAACTGCAAGGTCTGTATCTCCTCCGCCCACAATGGTGAGGGCATAGGCATCTGCTATTGCGCGGGCCACGGCAAACGTTCCGCGGGAGAAGGCATCAATCTCAAAGACACCCATCGGTCCGTTCCAGAGGATGGTCTTTGCATTCTGAATGGCCTCGGAGAAGAGCTTTGCAGTGGCGGGTCCAATGTCAAGGGCCTTCCACCCCTTTGGAATCTCAAGGGTAGGAACCGTCTTCGTCTCAGCCCCGGGGTCAAGGCTCTGTGCTATTACACAATCCACGGGAAGATAGAATTTCACACCCCTGTCTTTCAGTTTGATCCTGATTCTCTGGGCCATCTCCACCATATCCTCTTCAACAAGCGAATCACCAACCTCGTATCCCATTGCCTTGATAAATGTAAATGCCATGCCGCCGCCGATCAGTACCTTGTCTACATTTGACTCAAGGTTTTCGAGCACCCCTATCTTTCCGGATACCTTTGCACCGCCAAGAATGGCCACAAAGGGTCTGACCGGATTGTTTACTACACCCTTGAGGTATTCTATCTCTTTTTTAAGGAGAAAACCTGCTGCAGCAGGGAGGAATTTCGGGACGCCAACAATGGATGCGTGGTTTCTGTGGGCAGTCCCAAAGGCGTCGTTAACGTAGAAGTCTGCCAGGGAGGCAAGGGCCTTTGCAAACTCTTCGTCGTTCTTCTCTTCACCCGGATGAAACCTCAGGTTTTCAATTACAACCACATCTCCTGGCTGCATCTTGTCAATAATGTTTTTGACCTGTGGTCCGATACAGTCAGGGGCAAAGATAACATCCTTGTTAAGAAGCCTTTTGAGCCTTTTTGCAACAGGTGCAAGGCTGTAACGAGGGTCGGCCTTGCCCTTTGGTCTGCCAAGATGTGAGGCGAGTATAACCTTTGCCCCCTCGTCAATGGCATAGTTGATGGTTGCAAGGGCTGAGCGGATCCGCCGGTCATCTGTAATGTTGAGATTTTCATCAAGTGGGACGTTAAAATCAACACGAACAAATACCCTCTTGCCTTTGAGGTCAAAGTCCTGTATGGTAAGTTTGCTGAGGATGTCCCTTATTGGTGCAGGACTGATTCCAGTTGCCATTATTGCCTCCCGTTGTCAACTGCAGACTATATTAATTTACAGCATTAATGTACAACAATATCTTTACCGGTTTTTAATGATATATTGTGCCAGATCCCTTAACCGGCTGCTGTAACCCCACTCGTTATCATACCAGGCAAGGACTTTTACCATCCTGTTTTCCATAACCTTCGTCAGAGTTGCGTCAAGGATGGATGAATGGTTATTGCCGTTGAGGTCTATTGAGACAAGGGGTGCCTCCGAGTACATGAGGATTCCCTTTAAAGGGCCTTCAGCTGCATTTTTCAGTGCCCCGTTGACCTCCTCTGCGGTGGTATCCTTTGATATCTCAACAACAAGATCAATCAGTGAGACATTGGGGGTTGGGACCCTTATGGCCATACCGTCAAGCCTGCCCTTTAACTCGGGAAGCACAAGGCCGACTGCCTTGGCTGCACCTGTTGTGGTTGGTATCAGGTTAATGGCTGCAGCCCTTGCCCTTCTGAGGTCTTTGTGTGGCAGGTCCAGGATTCTCTGGTCATTGGTGTATGAATGGATTGTGGTCATCAGGCCCCGGATAATCCCGAACTCATTATTCAATATCTTTGCCACAGGGGCAAGGCAGTTGGTTGTACAGGAGGCGTTTGATATTATCCTGTGGTTCTTAACATCAATGCTTTCTTCATTGACCCCCAGGCATACGGTTATGTCAGGCTCTTTCGCGGGGGCGGATATAAGGACCCAGCCGGCACCTGCATCAAGGTGCTTTGAAGCCGATGCCCTGTCAGTAAACCTGCCGGTTGACTCAATCACTATCTCCACACCGTCTTCTTTCCATGGAAGCTTTGACGGATCTGTTATTGCTGTTACCTTTATCTCTCGTCCGTTGACAATCAGGGAGTTATCAGTTGCAGAGACATCGGCTGAGAATATCCCGTGAACAGAGTCGTATTTGAGAAGGTGCGCCAGTGTTGCAGCATCAGTAAGGTCATTGATGGCAACAATTTCAAAGTCTGACTGGGCTATGGATGCCCTCAAGAAATTCCGTCCTATCCTTCCGAACCCGTTAATTCCAATTTTAACCGCCATACTCCCCTCCTTGTATCAAGGAAAATGAACTTTTAAGGAGACAAAGCCTCCGTTATTTAACAAGCGGTCAGGAATAACTGCAGTAAATGAGACTGCCTGTTGCCTACCGCTACTGAAGCCTGTTTATAACAAAACCAGTTAGTATTTTTGGAAAAAAGTATGTTGACTTTGGAGGCATTCTCAGACAGGCAAGCGCCACTCTCTCCACATCCTCCACCCTTGTGGGATTAAGAAAGAAAGCCGCCTGATAGCTGCCGTCCCTTACCTTCGAAAGACAGACTCCGGGCTCCATTTCATAGTCAACCCCCTCAACATTATACAACTTTTTAAAGATTAATTCATGCAGAAGCGTTACGTCAAGCCCTCTCAGAGGTTCCGGTACGTCCGTAAGGTCTTCACCCCTGTAAAGGAGGATAAAGTGTTTGTCCACACCGTGAACTGCAAGCCCTATGGCATGCTCAAGCCCTGCTATTTCTGCGCTGATGTCCCTGTCAGCATCTATTGACCTGATTTCAAAGAATTTCTCTAGGGGGCTCAGAAATCCGGCTGTCCCGGTATCAGCCAAATTCCCGACAAGCCTGTGGGTCGGCAGTACTGTAAGCCCCCCATCAGCCATGTTTACAAGGTACATCATGACATAATTATAGGGCTCTGTGCCTGTATGTGCAGGATTTTTTGCCTTCATCTCCTTCTGATACGTAAGGGCCGTCTCATATCTGTGATGTCCGTCAGCTATATATATGGCGTTTCCTTTCAGCTCCTTACAGATTATCCTTACGTCATCAGGGTCGTCAATTATCCACATCCTGTGCTCTGCACCCGTGAGGTCCGTGGCTGCTATGTAGGGGGATGTTGAAAGGCACTTGTCAAAGATATCGAGGTATCCCCTCCTTTGGCTGTTATAGATGGAGAAGATAGGGCTCAGGTTGGCATTACAGTGGTGCATGAGGGTTAGCCTGTCTGCCTTTGGCTTTGAGTGGGTGGCCTCATGGGGGTATATACCGTCACAAAGCTCTGTTATCCTGACCCTGCCAAAGAGCCCTCTCATTACCTTTTTTTCATTCCCCACAGTGTACTCTGCCTCGTAAAGATAGAAGGAGGGGGTTTCGGTCTCCTTCAAAATCCCCTCGGATAACCAGTCGTTGAGGTATTTGCCGGCCCGGGTATAACGATTTTCTGAATCATTATCTCCCTCAAGGTCTTTTCCGAAGTCGATTTTTACAATGTTATAGGGACTTTTGGAATAAAGTGCATCCTTTAATTCAGGGGTGATGACGTCATAAGGGGGTGAGACAACATCTTCACCCTTGACCCTGCTGGTATCGTAGAGGACTCCTCTGAATGGTAAAATTTCTGTCATGGCATCAATTCCTTGTTCTTCGGTATCAGGAAAAAATTCCTGATTCATCTAAATTATCAATTAGAGACTGAATATGTTAGCATTTAAGGAAATCTAAATTCAATCAGGAGCAAAAAAAAGATTGGAGGAATGGAGTGTTGGAGAGATGGAGGAAGACGATTCCGGTATACCGGTTTTATCGCTTCATGCAGACGTTATCACTTCATGTATAGTTAAGGATAAGAGGCCATGCCGATTGATGAAGGATTGCATAAAAGGATAGAGGCACTCGCCCTTGATACGCCTGACCCGGCAAGGGCGGAGAGGAATGCCCTCAGTCTCCTTGAACGTGCCCCGGCAGGGCCCTTTCTTCCATATCTTGCGGATATTTGCAGGCTCTTTGCTGTAAGCCAGTTTCTTGCAATTTATAGCATTGCCAACCCGGAGGAGCTACTTTCCGCTCTTAAGGAGACAAAGCGGCCCATTTCAAGGGACCTGCTTCTTGAAAGGATAGGTGAGGAGATTGCACCTGATGAGCAGCGGGATATTGAGGCCATGATGAAGGCCTTGCGAGGTTTTAAGAAGCGTTACCTGCTCAGGATTACCCTCAGGGATCTCGCAGGTGAAACCGGCATCCTCTCCTCAATGGATGAGCTCACATCACTTGCAGAGGCACTTATCTCCCTATCCCTTCAGTGGTCCCTCAGGATTAACCACCAAAGATTTGGCGAGCCTGCAAACGCAGTAATCACGGTTATCGGGCTTGGGAAATTAGGGGGCGCTGAGCTCAACTACAGCTCTGACGTTGACTTGATTGCTGTCTACAGCCAAGGAGA
This sequence comes from Nitrospirota bacterium, assembly GCA_035873375.1. Classification (NCBI taxonomy): domain Bacteria; kingdom Pseudomonadati; phylum Nitrospirota; species Nitrospirota bacterium. The sequence continues at coordinate 19,538 of JAYWMQ010000005.1, forward strand.
TGATCAGACCTCAGGTATCCTGAACCCTTCGGGGGTAAGGGTAAACAGGATAAGCAACCATGAATTCTATTGCAGGGTTGTAGAACTCCTCAACAGGATGCTCTCACTCCCTACAGACGATGGGATTGCTTACAGGGTTGACCTGAGGCTCAGGCCACAGGGACAGAAGGGGGAGCTGACACTGCCGCTTGACTCCTACAGGACATATTATGAATCGTGGGGCCGTACATGGGAGCGCATGGTACTTATCAGGGCCAGGCCAATAGCCGGAGACCTGGGGCTTGGGCGGAAATTCATGGAGGCAATCACTCCCTTTGTCTGGAGAAAAAGCCTCGATTTTTCCGAGATAGAGGAGATACGCGGGCTCAAGAAGAGGATAGATTCAACATTTTCAAGGGATGACATAAAGCGCGGCTATGGCGGTATCCGGGAGATAGAGTTCTTTGTGCAGACCTTTCAGCTTATCTATGGAGGTGACAACAGGGGGCTCAGGACCCACCGGCTATTTAACGCCATACAGGTGCTGAGATGGTTGAAGTTGGTGCCGCAGGAGGACCTTACAATACTCTGGGACAATTACCTGTACCTGAGGAGGCTTGAGCATTATCTCCAGATGAAAGAAGACCTCCAGACCCATACCCTCCCGGCATCCGGGCAGGAGACGGAGGTGCTTGCGAGGAAGATGGGGTTTCCCTCAGCCGCTGAATTTCTTGCAGACCTGCGTTTGAGGCGTATGCAGGTAAAGAATATGTATAACTCCCTGCTCGGCACGGAAGAAGACCTTCATGCCGAGGCCCTTGCATTGCTCGAGGGTGACCTTGCCGATGATGAGCTTATGGGGTATCTGTCATTCAGGGGAGTAAAGGCTCCGCAGGCAGGCATTATACACCTGCGGAAGGTGAGGGAGCAGATGAGGACGTTTAAAACACAGAAGGAAAGGGCCGTCCTGAGAAGGGTTGTCCCGCAATTTCTGGAGAAGGCTTTTAATGCAGAGAGTCCTGACAGGGTTTTAAAGGGACTTGAGAGTTTCATTGCAGTGCTTGGAGAAAAAGAGGCGTACCTTACAGGGGTGGCAGAACATAAGGGGCTGATTGATGCAATGGTCAAGCTATTCTCCCTCAGTTCATACCTTACAAGGGTCTTTTTGAGCAGTAACCGGTACCTTGATACGCTGGTTGAGGGATTAATTATAAGGAAGTCAAAGAAGCAGGTGGAGGAAGAGCTAAGGAGGAATGTCCGGTTTGGAGAAGGGGTTATGGAGGCTATCGGGGAGTACAGGAGGGCTGAAGATATCCGTCTGGGTCTTTTTTTCCTCATGGATGTCCTGACAATACATGACCTGCTGAGGTACCTCTCACACCTTGCAGACGCTGTCATAGGGATAATCCTTGAGAGAATAAATAATGATCAAGGTTTTTCAATAATTGGCCTGGGAAAACTCGGCGGAAGGGAGTTAACCTTTGGCTCTGACCTCGATATAATCTTCCTCTCGGATATTCCGGGTGGAGTAAGGACTGCAGAGAGTGTAATAAAGACCCTCACCACATACACTGACAAGGGGATGCTTTACAATGTGGACGTGAGGTTGCGGCCGGATGGTTCAAAGGGGGCCCTTATCAAGGATCTCGGGGGGTACAGGAACTACTATCTCAGGAGCGCCCACCCCTGGGAGCTGCAGGCACTCCTGAGGGCAAGACCTGTTGCAGGGGATCTGAGGGCAGGAAGGGCATTTATGGAGATGGGAAGGGAAGTGTTGATGCAGCGGGGAAAAGAGGTAAAGAGGGAGGATATCCATGCAATGAGAGAGCGGATAGTACGCGAGTTGTCACAGGAGGCAGCGGGCATGGATATCAAGCTCGGGCCGGGGGGGATTGAGGAGATAGAGTTTCATGTCCAGTTTCTACAGCTTCAGCATGTGAGCGAAAGCCCGGAGATACTGGTTCAAAACACCCCTGTGGCGATTAACAGGCTGGCCAAAAAGGGGATACTGAATGCCAAAGAGAGAGAGACCCTCTTTAATGCATATGAGTATTACAGGAGGCTTGAGACCTTCCTGAGATTAAACGAGGAGAATGTGATTGTAAGGGATACGGGGATTGCAGCGCTGGCAGGGATATTTATGGGGCACAGGAGCAGGGAAGATTTTTTGACCCGTTTGGGAGAGCTCAGAAGCTCAGTCCTGAAAATCACGACTCAGTGATAAGGCAGGGTCAGGAGCGAAAGGAGATCGGTCGAATCGGTCTGATCTGACCGATCTGACCGATTAAAGACAAAGGAGGTCAGTCCATGGAGAGACCACGAGACAGTAAGGACGTACTGGAGCTTGTAAAGAAACATAACGTGAAATTTATAAGGCTCTGGTTTTCTGATATCCACGGTATGCTCAAGAGTTTTGCAATGCCTGTTGAGGAGCTTGAATATGCCTTTGAGGAAGGCATGGGGTTTGATGGCTCGTCAATCAAGGGTTTTGCCCGTATTGATGAGAGCGACATGATTGCCCGTCCGGACCCTGCGACTTTTGTCCTCCTGCCATGGAGGCCTAAGGAAAAGGCCGTTGCCCGTATGTTCTGTGACATTTATGAGCCGGACGGAACTCCATACAAGGGAGACCCCAGGTATGTCCTTAGAAGGAATATCGAGAAGGCAAGTGAAAAGGGTTACACGTTTTATCTCGGTCCCGAGCTTGAGTTCTTCTATTTCAGAACGGAGAAATCACCCGAGATCCTTGATGCAGGCGGTTATTTTGACTATCCGATGGATGCTGCCGAGGACCTGAGACGGGAGACCATCCTGGCCCTTGAGGCGATGGATATCAGGGTCGAGTATTCGCATCACGAGGTGGCCCATTCGCAGCATGAGATAGACCTCAGATATAGTGACGCTCTCACCATGGCGGATACGGTGATGACCTACAGAGTAACGGTCAAGGAGATTGCAAGGAAGTACGGAGTATACGCCACGTTTATGCCAAAACCGCTATTCGGTCAGAACGGCAGCGGCATGCATACGCACCAGTCCCTCTTAAGGGGATAGAGCGGGGATATTCCCTGCGGGAACCGGCAGAGCTGGATGTATACCACCTTACAGATACAGAAAGGCTCGGGTTGGGGATTGAGCAGCTCCCGGGAAGCCTGATAGAGGCCATCGAGCATGCCGAAAAGAGTGATCTTCTCAGGGAGACCCTTGGAGAGCACGTCTTTAATGAACTTATCCTGAGCAAAAAGATAGAATGGGATGACTACCGTGTCAGGGTCTTCCCGTACGAGATCGAGACCTATCTTCCAATGCTGTAGTTTTTTGCAGGTTGTTGTCCGGATGGAAATATGGTCAAGAGTTACAGGGATGTTTGTTGAAACAGCAGGTTTTTGCCTGGTGGACGGTAGGGGGGTCGAACCCCCGACCTCCAGAGTGCGATTCTGGCGCTCTCCCAGCTGAGCTAACCGCCCAAAAAGCGACTGTATGTGTCGTACTGAACCTTATTCAATATACTATAATATCATAAACTCTTAAGGTATTTATATTGTGGCTGTTCAATCAACCGGGGGCACAACAGATATCAATATGAGACGAGAGTTTTATCCGGAAGGTCCTGTCTGTGACACCTGAGGCAGAAGTTTTTCTCCATAACAATCCTTCTTAAATAAACCTTCTTCTTGAGGATGGGCATATAAATAGTGGAGTGAAAGGTGTGACACGTAATGCACATCAGCCTGCCATCACTGCTTAAGGGCATGTCTTCGGACAAAGCAGGCATTACTTTAACTCCCACCGGATGGGAAAAGAGCGTTCTCTCTCCCTGATGGCACCTCAAACATATGCTGTCAGTGGCATCATTAAATTCCGGAGATATCTCGTTGAGGAAAAGAGTCTGGTGACATTCCGAACACCGTATTGCTGTATTCAATATAATCTCATTATGCGGTCCTGTGCCACGGGCAATCAGAGGAAATGCCAGGCATGAAAGGAACAAGATGAAAAATATCAAAACCCTCATAATTATATTGACTTCAAGCCTTGTGGAAAAGTTTTTGGTATTGTGCCAGGTATGAATACCGTCTATACCCCAGCTACTATCGGACAAAGTTCCTATAAACTTTAACCTTTAATCCTGAAATAAAGAATTGCTCCACCCCGGAAATTTTAATTTTTCCAATTTTCTGCTAAAATGGTAACTGTATTGCGCATAATGGTAAGAATGATGGAAAAGAGCAATCCCTTAAAGATATTTAGCCCTCAAAAGGAACTCGCCGGAGCTGTTACCCTGGACCTTAATGGTCTGGTCAGGAAGGCTGTTTCTTTGTTGGAGTATCAGATGAGGGCCAGGAATATTCCCGTCTCTGTATGCCTGCACAAGGATCCACTTTTCGTTAAAGGTGACTTCCATCTCTTATCGCAGGCCCTGCTCCATATGCTGCTGGGTATCATAAAGTCCTTTGAAACCTATGAGGGAGAAAAACAGCTTATGGTCTCAACTGTCAAACATGAGGGAAAAGCCGTATTAAACCTCAGTGACTCCATTCTTGACTCCCCGGACGAATTGTTCGATATTTTTAAATCACACGATATTCCCGGAAAGATGAGAGGCCTCGGCACTCCGCTTGCCCACAGGATTATAAAAATTCACGGGGGAGCGATGGCCTTAAAGCTCTCAGGGAAAGGCCGAAGTTTTCGCATCGAACTCCCGTTATTCAAGACCCGCCCTGTCACAAAGGTGAACGGCTCGTTGAAGATCCTCGTTGTTGACGACGATGCAATTGTTGTTGATGTATTCAGGGAGTTTCTGGAACTCCTGGGACATGAAGCTACGGTTATGTGCTCACCTCTGAAGGCACTTGATCTGCTGGTTAAAGAAAGGTTTGATTTTGTTCTTGTTGATTTCAGGATGCCGGAGATGAACGGGATAACCTTTATGCAAAAGGCAGAGGAATTTATTGATAAGGACAGACTTTGGCTGCTGACCGGTGATATTCTTTCATTTGAAGTGGAGTTGCTGAAGAAGAGAGGCAATATAAGGATACTAGAAAAACCGGTAAGCATTGAAAGGTTTAAAACCCTGTTTGACAATTCGCCGGGAGATGCCCAGTGAGAGATATACAAAAAGATATCAGCGGTCTGAAGACCCTTTCAACCATACCTGTTGTAATGAAAAGGCTTTTGGAGACTATCAGTGACGAGAATTCATCATTCGTTGAACTTTCCGAGATAATACAACATGACCAGAGCCTTTCCGAGAGGGTGGTGGCAATAGCCAATGCCCCGTATTTCTGGCATTCAGGTTTGATAAATAACCTTGAGCAGGCAACCCTGCTTTTAGGTTACGACCTCGTCAGGAGTATCGCTATCAGCATATCCGTCTTCGATCTCCTTGACAAGGACGAGGCCAGAAGGATGAGGGAACTATGGGCTCACAGCTATGAAGTCGGCATCATCGCCGGGCTCCTCTGCGATAAGGTGCCTGTTACCTCAGGGGCTGTATGCTTCCTTGGTGGACTTTTGCATGATATCGGAAGGGTTATCTTTTATACCCTTTATGCCCCTGAATACAGGCCTATAATGTTTGATGAAGCGGTCACCGAAAAAGAAACAGGGCTCTTTGACGCTGACCACAGCGCTGCCGGGGGATGGTTTCTGGAGTATTCCCTCTTTCCAGAGGAGATAATCTCTGCAGTGAGGCATCACCATAGCCTGAAGGGATGCGAAAGACACAAGGGGATAGCCATCACTGTGCATCTTGCCGAGGCGCTCTCATCTCTTCTTAGTCCGAGAAACGAGGCTGACGGTTTCTGGAGCAAGGACAAGGAAAGGCTCTTTTATAAAAGCGGTCTTAAAAAAGAAGACATGGAACACATTGGAACAATAGTCAGAAAAGAATCCCCGCTTGTTAAGAACTTTTTTGAGATGTAACAAGACCCCGCCCTTCATTGCATAGTTTCTTAATTAATAATTCTATTGACATTTTAACTCTCCGGAAGTATAATTAAAGTATGACCCTGAAAGAAGGGCTGTCCTTAATGTGGCAGAAGCGTGCCCTTACAGGATAGTCAAGGGATTTCCCGATCGAATAAAACTTTAAGGAGGCAGAAATGTCTGAAGAAAAAAAGAAGAAAAGGATGGCGATAATTGCCAGCAAGGGGACAATGGATATGGCCTATCCGCCACTTATACTTGCTTCCACTGCTGCAGCTATGGATGTTGAAACAGCAATATTCTTTACTCTCTATGGTGTGGATATAGTGAACAGGAAAAAAAACGGCAAGCTCCAGGTGGCCCCTATAGCAAACCCCGCAATGCCTTCACCAATACCTGTGCCTAATATACTCGGCATATTGCCCGGCATGACCTCGATTGGAACAACCATGATGAAGGGAATGATAAAGAAGATTAACTGGCCAAACATCCCTGAACTTATTGATGCGTGCAAGGATATCGGGGTCAGGATGATAGCCTGCGCCCCCACGCTTGAGATGACAGGGGTGAGCAAGGACAACCTTATTGAGGGTGTTGAAGTTGCCGGGGCTGCCGAGTTTTTAAACTTTGCCCTTGATGCGGATATAACGCTGTTTATATAAGTTTTACCCTGCAGAAACAGGTTTTTACCTGCAGGAATAGAGTTATCTCCCCTCCAAATCCTTGCAGGCCCCCCCCCGCTGAGGGGGCCATTTTTTTAATCTCCGGCCATTCACCGTTTCTTATCCTTTTGACTCCATTATTATGCGATCCACATCCTCTCTGTCCAGAACTTCATCCTTTATAAGCGCCTTTGCTAAATCATCAAGGACCTGCCTGTTCTTCAGTAATATTTCTTCGGCCTTTAATTCTGCATCAGTTATGAACCTTCGTATCTCCTGGTCCATAAGCCATGTCATCTCTTCACTGAAACGTTTAGGCTGGGCAAGCTCTCTTCCTAAAAACGGATGTTCTTCTCCCCTTCCAAGATTCAGGGGACCAACCTTATCACTCATACCCCACTGGGCAACCATCTTCTCTGCAAGGGAAGTTGCTTCTTTCAGGTCATTCTGTGCACCCGTGCTCACATCATTAAAGACCGTCTTTTCGGCAACCCTTCCGGCAAGGGCTACGCTCAGTTTGCTCATAAGGTATGTCCTGGGATAATAATGCCTGTCTTCTTCGGGCAGGAGCTGAGTTACACCCATAGCCATTCCGCGAGGCAGGATGCTGACTTTGTAAATTGGATCGGTATTCGGAAGCTCATAGGCAACAAGTGCATGTCCTGCCTCATGGTATGCGGTTATCCGTCTTTCCATTTTGCTGATAGGTTCTTCCCTTACAGTTCCCATAAGTATTTTATCCCTTGCCTCGTCAAAATCACTTGCATCTATTTTATCTTTTTTCTTTCGTACCGCAATAAGGGCAGCCTCATTCACAAGGTTTTCGAGGTCTGCGCCCGTCATGCCCGGAGTTCCTTTTGCAATGCTTTCAAGGTCAATATCGTCCGCCGGTACCTTATCCCTGATATGAATCTCAAGAATGGCCTTACGATCCCTCCACCCGGGCCTGTCAATAACGATATGCCTGTCAAAGCGGCCCGGCCTGAGAAGGGCAGGGTCAAGGACATCCGGCCTGTTTGTCGCCGCAATAACAATTACCTCTTCGTGAGACTCAAATCCATCCATTTCACTTAAAAGCTGATTCAGCGTCTGCTCCCTTTCATCATGCCCTCCCCCAAGGCCTGTTCCACGGGTGCGCCCGACGGCATCAATCTCGTCAATAAAAATTATGCTTGGCTGTGAGGCCTTTGCCTTATGGAACATATCCCTGACACGGGCGGCCCCTACGCCTACAAACATCTCTATAAACTCGGATGCACTGCTGCTGTAAAAAGGAACACCTGCTTCACCTGCTACCGAGCGTGCAAGGAGGGTTTTTCCTGTGCCGGGGGGGCCGACTAAAAGCACGCCCTTGGGGACTCTTGCCCCAAGTTTTTTGTATTCAGAGGGATTCTTCAGGAATTCTACCGTTTCCTTCAGCTCCTGTTTTACATTCTCCATCCCGGCCACATCCTTAAAAGTTACCATGGGTTTTGTGACATCATAGAGTTTGGCCTTGCTTGAACCAAAGGAGAAGAGCCCGCCTGGACCTCCCGGACCCTGTTGTGCTTTCTTCATTATGAAGACCCAGATGCCGATGATCAGGACCCACGGCAGGATCCCGAGCAGGAACTTCCCGAAAAAAGAGACCTCCTCCGGAGGTTTAACATTTATAACCACACCCTTGTTTTCAAGTTCTGAAAGGAGTCCCTCGCCCTGAAAGGAGGGGAGAAAGGTACGGAAGTATTTTGCATCTGCAGATTCTTTTTGGCCCGGCAAAGGTATCTTGATTCCCTTGACAAACTCCCCGCTGACCTGCAGATCCTTGATGGTTACGGATTTTATGTTCCCTGCATTGAGTTGTTCAATAAAGCGGCTGTAACTGATCTCATACTGTTCCGGGACTTCCGGGTGATAGAATTGTCCCCAGAAGAATAAAAAGACGACAATGAGTAAAAGGGCAATGCCGAATCTCCATTCCGGCCTTTTAAGCTTGTCAGTTATGGTTTCCTTGATGTCAGTCATATATTAACCGCTGTTGTGTCCTGCTGTACTATAGTCTACTCCCAGCACCTCACCTATTTCAATCCCCCCTTGAACCACACATTCTTACGTTGTTACTTTTATAAAAAGCTATCATCAGGAAAAGAAGCGATATGACAGAGTCCTCACTATCTCTGGCAAGGGTTTTTATTGCCGCCCTCAGTCTTCGAGTTTCGCCATCAGGTTGGCATATAACTTCTTCACGTAGGCCTTCTCCTCTTCGGGGTCGAGTTCCTCAAACCTGTCAATCCGGCTGATTACCTCTTCAGGTATCTCCTCTAAAAACCTGGAGGGCTCAGAACGCGTCTTCTTTCCATACTTCAACCTCTGCGCTGTATACGTAATGTAGAGCTCGTCCATTGCCCTGGTTATTCCCACATAGAAGAGCCTTCTTTCTTCCTCTATCCCTTTATCCGCTGATTTCCTGTGCGGCAGTATATCTTCCTCCGTGCCTGCGATAAATATCACGGGGAACTCCAGTCCCTTTGAAGAGTGGAAAGATATCAGGGTTACACCCCGACCCCCCTTTTCCTCCTTCTCTTTAATCAGGTCTGTGAGTGCCATTGTCTCAAGAAACCCGTGAAGGGAGGGCGAGTCCTCCCCCGATTCATAGTGGGTTATGGAATCGACTAATCCATTGAGGTTTTCTATCTTTCTGAAAGCCGTTTCAGGGGTTTTATAGAGCTTGATGATATAATCCCTGTAATCAATCTCATCGATCAGGGCCTTGAGGGTCTTGCCCATCTCACTGCCCTTACTGAAGATATCCCGGTAACGGCTGATAAGTTCAAAAAGGAGTTCAGCCGAGGTGGCCGCCTTTTGGCTCAGGCCATCAACTCCGGCTGCCTTCCCGAAGGCATCAAGAAGACCTGTGGAATCGGCCCGCGCGTGATCCAGAAGCAGTACAAGGGCTGCCGGCCCGATTCCCCTCTTTGGTGCGCCGGCTGCCCTCAGGAGGCTCTGGTCGTCTGTGGGGTTTGCTATAATCTTGAGCCAGGCCGTGAGGTCCCTGATCTCCTTACGTTCGAAATAGCTCGTCCCGCCAACTACAGAGTAGGGGATTCTCTGCCGCCTCAGGGCCTCTTCAAAAGGTCTTGAGAAGATATTTGCCCTGTAGATGACAGCGATATCCTCTGCCGGCATATTCTTTTCACACATTATTATCGAGATCTTGTTGACTATCCAGTCTGCCTCGTCCTCTGTATCAACGGCTTTGAATATATTGACCTTCGGGCCGTCGCCCCTGTCTGTCCAGAGGGATTTCTCCATCCTCCTGCTGTTGTTCCCTATCACCCCGTTTGCCGCCTTGAGGATATGGCCGACGGAGCGGTAATTCTGTTCGAGCCTTACCGTTACAGTGCCCGGGAAGTCTTTTTCGAAATTGAGGATATTACTGATGTCAGCGCCTCTCCAGCCGTATATGGACTGGTCGTCGTCCCCGACTACGCAGAGGTTTTTTCTCTCTCCAGCGAGGAGTTTGATAAAGTCATACTGAACGCGGTTCGTATCCTGATACTCATCGACCATCAGATACCTGAACCGCTCCCTGTAACGTTCGAGGACGTCTGGATGCTCTCTGAAGAGTCTCAGGGTGAGCAGGAGCAGGTCATCAAAGTCGAGGACGTTCATGGACTTCAGTGCCTCAATATACCGGGGATAAATCATTGCCATGGCCTCTTCTATCGGATCTCCGGATACAGCGGCATCCGGGGGGGCGAAATCATTCTTTATCCTGCTGATCCTCTCCAGGAAGGATTCGGCCTTAAAACTCTTGTCGTAGAATTTAATGTCCGACAGTATGCTTCTCAGCAGAGAAACCTGCTCCGAGGTGTTGTAGATGGTAAAATCCTTTCTGTATCCTATGTGTTCGATCTCCCGCCTAAGGATCCTGAGGCAGAGGGAATGAAATGTTGAGATAACGGGTGTGGCATTTCTGCCGCTTACCATGGACTTCACCCTTTGCTTCATCTCCCTTGCAGCCTTGTTGGTAAAGGTGACAGCCAGAACGGACCCGGCCCTCACACCCGTGTGTATCAGGTAAGCGGTCCTCATGGTTATTACCCTTGTCTTGCCGGAGCCTGCTCCGGCAAGGATTAGAAGCGGGCCATCGGTATGCATGACCGCCTCCTTTTGCCTGGGATTGAGACGTGACAGTTTTGTGTATATATCCATGGATGTTTATATTTCCTTTTCCTGTAGGGGCAGACCCCTGTGTCTGCCCTCTTTGTTTTTCTCTTTGTTTTTCTGTCTGCCCTCTCTGTTTTTTCAATGCCCGGCAGGTTTTCCCATGCCCGGCAGGAATACCGGAGCAAGACATCGGACGGTCTATATTAAGGTTTTTCCTTTAATAAGGCAATCCATCACTGCTTCAGAACATAAACCCCGAACTTTTTGAGGCTTTCAGTCAGGGCATACAAGGGAAGGCCCATTACGTTGAAAAAATCCCCGTCGATTTTCCTGACAAAAACCGCTCCAAGACCCTGAATTGCGTATGCACCGGCCTTATCAAGGGGTTCTTTTGATCTCACATATGCGATTATCTCTTTCCTGTCGAGTTTCTTGAAATAGACCTTTGTCTCCACTGATTTTGACAATCTTTTACCGCCGTCACCTGTATCCATGATGGTAAAGCCGGTGATTACCGAATGTGCCTTTCCGCTCAGCGCCCCCAGCATCTTTTCTGCTTCTTTTGCAGTATGGGGCTTGCCTAAAAACCTGTCCCTGAAGACGATAAACGTGTCTGCCGCTATGATTATCGCGTTTTTGTATCTATGCGCAACAGATTCCGCCTTTTTGCGCGACAGAAATCTTGCAAGCTCACGGGGTCTCAGCGACAGATCAAGGTCCTCTTCGTAATCACCCTCACTGACGGCGAATTTCAGGCCTGTTATTCCCAGTATCTCCCTTCTCCTCGGCGAGGCTGATGCAAGTATGATCTTTCTCATGACAGGTATATTAACCTAATTAATGGTAAAATAATAGACAATCTATGGACATAATAACAATAAATAAAAATAACGGCCATGCAGACGGAAAAATATGATCTTGCAATAATCGGGGCTGGACCTGCGGGTATGATGGCCGCATTACGTGCATCTGAATGCGGAGCTAATGTTGTTCTTTTAGAGAAAAACAGTATCCCCGGGATAAAACTGTTAATGACCGGCAAAGAAAGATGCAACATAACCAATGCCGAACCCGATGTTCGAAAATTTGCAGATAATTTAGGGAAAAACGGCAGGTTTCTCCTGAGCGCCCTCTATCATTTCGGTATAGAGGAGACGATTGATTTTTTTCATAAAAACAATCTGAAAACAAAGATCGAACGCGGCGGCCGGGTATTTCCTGAAAGTGATAAGGCAAAGGACGTGCATGGGCTTTTTCTCAGACTCATCAAAGAAAACAGGATTACCCTGCTTACCAGCTGCAGGATTAAAAAAATATCTCAAAGACAGAACAGAATAGAAAAGATTATTCTTGATAATTCCGGGATTAAGGCAGAGAATTATCTCCTCTGCACAGGGGGCCTTTCCTATCCCCGGACAGGCTCTACCGGGGACGGTTATACCTGGGCAAGGCAGATGGGGCATACGATAATAAAGCCCGAACCTGCACTTACCCCGATATCAGTAAAGGAAAAATGGGTAAAAGAACTGGAAGGGTTAAGCCTGAAGAATGTGCGGGTCTCTGTTTATCAGGGTAATAAAAAACAGGATGAACGCTTTGGCGAGGCCCTGTTTACCGGTTCCGGCCTGAGCGGGCCGATAATCCTGGATATGAGCAAGTCAACAGGAAAGATACTCGTCAACGGCAAGGCGGATTTATTCATTGATTTCAAGCCGGCCCTGGATTTTAAGGTCCTGGATAAGAGAATCCTGCACGATCTGGAAAAGTACGGCAACAGGTCAATAAAGAATATACTTCCCGAACTGCTTCCCAAAAAGCTGATCCCTGTAATTCTTGAACTGGCAGGGATAGAACCCGAAAAGAAGGGTCACTCCATAACAAGGGAGGAACGTAAAAAACTGAGGTTACTTTTAAAGGAATTCCCATTGACAATAGAAGGCCTGTCAGGATTCAGCAAGGCAATCATCACTGCCGGGGGTGTAAGTTTAAAAGAGATTGATCCAAAAACCATGAGGTCAAGAATAATAAAGAATCTGTACTTTGCCGGTGAAATCCTGAACCTGGACGGACCTACCGGAGGCTATAATCTGCAGGTTTGCTGGAGCACGGGATATCTTGCAGGAGAAAGTGCGGCCAAAAGCACAGAAGTTGGAAAGGAAGCGATATGATAGAGACTGAACGGTACGGTTTTTTCACACATAAAAACAATCTCTCTTGTTGCCGCTTTATGAAATGGTCGAGCTTAAGGTATAGTATAGGTAGTGAAATTCGAAGAACTGAGCATCCATGAAAAGGTCCTTGAGGGAATCAGGGCCGCGGGATTTACCGAATGCACCCCTGTTCAGGCGCAGACACTGCCCCTGGCACTGCAGGGCAAGGACATTGCGGCACAGGCCCAGACGGGCACAGGCAAGACCGCAGCCTTCCTGATTCCTGTATTCTCGCGCATGCTTGAAGTGCCGCCTCAGGCACGAGGCTCATCCCCCCGTGTACTCATCATTGCACCGACAAGGGAACTCGTTATTCAGATAGAGGCAGAGGCGAAACTGCTGGGAGGTCCGTCCGGGTTCAGGATTGTCTCTGTCTTCGGTGGCATCGACTATCATAAGCAGCGTGAGGAACTCGCAAAAGGCGTTGATGTGCTGATAGGCACGCCGGGCCGGCTTATAGATTATCTGAAGCAGCGGGTCTATAGTCTGAAAAAGACACAATTCCTTGTAATAGATGAGGCTGACCGCCTCTTTGACATGGGCTTCATCAGCGACCTCCGGTTCATGCTCAGGAGGATGTCTCCATACGACAAACGGCAGTCCATGCTCTTTTCCGCAACTCTTACCACCCGTGTGCTTGAGCTGTGCTATGAACACATGAACATGCCGGAAAAGGTCTCTGTGACGCCTGAAAATGTCACGGTGGAACTGATCAAACAGGAGATTTATCACGTTGGTGCGTCCGAGAAGATCGGCCTTCTCATCGGAATCCTCAGGCGTGACCCCAATGGCCGCTATCTGATCTTCTGCAATACCAGGGCGGCAACCGAACGCCTTGAAAGGGTACTTAACGCCAATGGTTTGCCAACTGCCGCTATTACAGGAGACCTTCCCCAGAAGAAACGGATGAAGGTGCTCACCCAGTTCAGGGATGGCACCCTGCCGATCCTTGTGGCAACTGACGTGGCGAGCCGGGGACTGCACATTGACGGGGTGACGCATGTGATCAATTACGACCTTCCCCAGAACCCGGAGGACTATGTGCATCGTATCGGCAGGACCGCCAGGGCAGGAGCAGACGGCATGGCGATAACCCTTGCCTGTGAGAAATACGTCCATTCCCTTGCTGACGTTGAAAAATACATCAGGCAGAAGATACCGCTCATGCCGCTGACGGATGAAATGATCGTCACCGATTACCGGAAAGTAGCAGGGCGGGCCAGGAAGAAAGAAACCCAGCCACAGAGGAAAAGGGCAAAGGCGCCAACGCGAGGAAGGGTAACAGGACGAAAGGTCCAAAGACCCAAATAATGGAGCTACTGAACCCATCGCATATTCAGATAATCGCAAAAGAACTTGCCGTAAAACCATCTCAGGTCAAGTCAACAGCCGCGCTGCTTGATGAAGGTGCGTCGGTGCCGTTTATCTCCCGTTACCGGAAGGAGGCTACCGGGAGCCTTGACGAAGTCGCAATTGCCGCCATCAGGGACAGGCTTGAAAAGCTGAGGGAACTGGACAAGCGGCGTGAATCCATTATAAAATCCCTTGAAGAGCGGAAACTGCTCACAGATGATTTAAAGGCAAGGATTGAAGGGGCGGAATCCATGGCCGTACTTGAAGATATTTATCTTCCATTCCGCCCCAAACGCCGCACACGTGCCACTATAGCGAAGGAGAAGGGGCTTGAGCCTCTTGCCTTAAGGATTTTTGAACAGGCTGAAATGGACCCGGAAGCCGAAGCAGTGGCTTTCCTGGACGCTGAAAAGGGGGTTGCCTCTGTTGACGAGGCCCTTGCCGGTGCCCGGGACATCATTGCCGAATGGGTAAGCGAGGACCAAAGGGCGCGGGAGAGGATGCGCGGACTCTTTTGGGCTAAAGGCATCATGCGGTCGAAGGTGATCAAAGGGAAAGAGGAAGCGGGGATAAAGTATAAAGACTATTATGAATGGGAGGAGCCTGTGTCAAAGGCCCCTTCACACAGGGTCCTGGCCATCCGGCGCGGTGAGAGCGAGGGGTTTCTCAGCTTCCGGATAACACCGTCTGAAGATGAGGCCCTGAGCATACTCGAGGAGCTCTTTGTAAAAGGCAGCGGGCCGGCATCAGAGCAGGTGAAATCCGCTGTCCGCGACAGTTTTAAACGGCTGCTCTCTTCCTCCATGGAGGCCGAGACACGCCTTGAAGTCAAGAAAAAGGCGGATGAGGAAGCGATACGTGTCTTTGTTGAAAACCTTAGACAGCTTCTGCTTGCCCCGCCCCTTGCCAAAAAGAACCTGCTCGCCATTGACCCTGGTTTCAGAACCGGGTGCAAAGTGGTCTGCCTTGACCGGCAGGGAAAACTGCTGCATAACGATACAATCTATCCCCATTTTTCCGATAAGGGGTCTTTTGAGGCTGCCGAAAAGATCAGGGACCTCTGCAGCCGCTTCGGTATCGAGGCGATAGCCATTGGAAACGGCACTGCCGGAAGGGAGACCGAGTCTATTATCAGGGGCATTGGCCTTTCCGGGGAGATTAACGTGGTGATGGTGAACGAGAGCGGGGCATCCATCTATTCGGCGTCAGAGGCGGCACGGGAAGAATTTCCCGACCACGACGTGACCGTCCGCGGTTCGGTCTCGATCGGACGGAGGCTCATGGATCCCCTTGCCGAACTGGTAAAGATAGATGCCAAGTCCATCGGGGTCGGGCAATACCAGCATGATGTGGACCAGGCTGCACTGAAAAAAAGCCTTGATGACGTGGTTGTCAGCTGTGTCAACCGGGTGGGGGTAGAGGTGAATACGGCAAGTAAACAGCTCCTCACTTATGTATCCGGATTGGGACCACAACTTGCAAAGGGCATTGTGGATTACAGGAACGAACACGGACCATTCAGGGCACGGAATGAACTTGTGAAGATCCCCCGCCTTGGGCCAAAGGCCTTTGAGCAGGCGGCAGGATTCCTCCGCATACGGGACGGCGAAAACCCTCTTGACGCCTCTGCTGTCCACCCCGAAAGCTATCATATCGTTGATGCCATGGCACGGGATCTGGGATGCTCGGTATCCGACCTTATGAGGGACGAGGAGCTCAGGAAAAAGATCGACCTTTCACTCTATGTGACTGACAAGGTGGGTATGCCGACCCTGCTCGATATCATGGACGAGCTGGCCAAGCCGGGCCGGGATCCCAGAGAGCAGTTTGAGTCCTTCAGGTTTGCCGAAGGTGTGGAAAAGATCGATGACGTGAAGCCCGGAATGAAGCTTCCCGGAATAGTTACCAACATCACTGCATTTGGCTGTTTCGTGGATATCGGGGTCCATCAGGACGGACTTGTCCACATCAGCGAGCTCTCCGGCAGGTTTGTGAAGAGCCCCGGGGATGTAGTGAAGGTCCATCAGAAGGTTACTGTTACGGTACTGAACATAGACCTGCAGCGGAAACGGATATCCCTCTCGATGAAGAACGGAGAGCCCGGAACAAAAGCTTTGCGTAAAAAAGAAGAGGTAAAGGCGGCTCCAAAGGCCGTGTCAAAGCGTGAGAAAAAGGAAAAAAGTCCAAGCCGCTTTTCAAATAACCCCTTTTATGAGGCGTTCAGGAAAAAGTAAGCTGAAAACAAGGGTCTCTTCCTTACATATTCAAGAATGACAGCCAGTCACCGTTTGCCGGTAATCCCCCGTTTAATATGCCTTTACTGCTGTAATTGTTACTCAATTCCATCCATATCGTATCTTCAGACAGCTTTCATGAGACCCCGTCTTCACGAAAACATCATTTTTTCTTCATAGTCTGTTCAAACTTCAGCAGTATCATAACACATAGTCAATTAACACGTGTATTGCAGACAGAAGAAAATAAGGAGGAGAAGTAAATGAAAAAAAAGAACATCAAAAAAGATCCTATATGTAATATGGACGTCAATGCAAAGAATGCCATTACAACGGAATGTGACGGTGTGATCTACTATTTCTGTTCCGAAGGGTGCAGGGAGAGGTTTCTGAATGAAAGGGTTTGCAAGCTTCCGCGTACATCCTATGACCTCATAATTATTGGAGGCGGGCCTGCGGGCCTGACAGCGGCAGTATATGCAGCAACACTGAAGATGGAGGCATTTCTTATCACCCGGGACCTTGGCGGGCAGGCCGTTGACAGCACAAAGATTGAAAATTATATGGGTTTTGACTTTATAACAGGTCCCGAACTTATAAAAAAGTTCAGGGATCAGCTTATCGATTCCCACTATATTGACCATCTCATGAGTGATGTTGAGGAGATAGAGCCTGTTGAAGGCGGGTTTAATGTTACTACATCAGAGCTCAAGAAGTACTTCACAAAGACCCTGCTTATTGCTACGGGGATGACAAGAAGGAGTCTGAAAGTGCCGGGTGAGGAGGAGTTTCAGAGAAAAGGCGTCTTTTACGGGAATGTCCAGGATATCTCGCTTGTACAGGGAGAAGACGTGGCAGTAATCGGTGGTGGAAACTCGGCAATGCAGATCGTTGAAAACCTGCATACCGTTGCCAGGAATATATATATTATTTCCGATACCAAGCTCTCGGCAGACCCTGTGATAATCGAAAGGATTAACCGTTACAGAAACGCCCATAAAAAGGGACCCTTCTCCGCCATTTATCCAATCCGTTATTACGAGGGATACAAGGTTGTTGAATTTTCAGGAAAGAAGACACTATCCAACATAACGATCAGAAAGATAGCCGAGAAGGAAACGCTTGATTTGCCTGTCAAGGGCGTATTTATTGCGATAGGGTTACAGCCAAATTCCTCGATCGTCTCTGATCTTGTTGAACTTAATAACAGGGGCGAGATTGAAATAAAGCCTGACTGCTCAACTTCCTGTCCGGGTATATTTGCCGCCGGAGATATTACAAATGCCTTTGGCAAGCGGATAATTATTGCCTCCGGCGAAGGGGCAAAGGCGGCCCTGGCAGCAAGGCAGTACATACTTGACCTCAGGAAGGCCGGCTAAAGTGATGCCGGGCATCCCTATGATGTACCCTGCTTGCAAATAGCAGGTAAAAGCAAAGGAAGACAACCAAGGAGATACTCTTATGTCAGAATTACGGCAGGATCCGACTACCAACGACTGGGTTATCATAGCTAAAGAACGGGCAAAACGGCCCCATGAGTTTAAAAAAGACAATATAACCAGGCCTTACTTTCCGGCCCACAGCGAGAGCTGTCCATTCTGTCCGGGAAATGAACACAGGACACCTGAAGCAAAGGTTGTTTATGGAGAACCCGGCAAGTGGAAAACGCGTGTTGTACCAAACAAGTTTGCAGCATTAACGCATGAGGGTAATGCTGTAAGAGAGGAGTGGAAACTTTTCAGAAAGAGCCCTGGATACGGCAACCATGAGGTCATTATCGAAACACCGCGGCATGACAATTTTATCCCTTTCATGAATGATATAGACGTAGAAGGACTCATCAGGGTATACAGGGACAGGTACCATGCCCTGAAAAAAGACCCTGCGATCAGAACGGTTATTATCCTTAAAAACCATGGCCGGGGGGCGGGAACATCCCTTGAGCATCCACACTCTCAGGTTGTTGCATCCCCGATAGTCCCGCCATTTGTTCGCAGGCGGTATGAGATAGCCATACAGCATTACGACAACACAGGGCGTTGCATCTATTGCGATCTGCGGGAGAATGAGCTTGAGGCATCAGAGAGGATTGTGGCTGAAACAGATTATTTTGTTGTAATACACCCCTTTGCGTCACGTTATCCTTTTGAGACATGGCTTATGCCAAAGGTGCATAACTCATCTTTCGGGAACATCTCGGACGAGGAAATAAAAGACCTCTCACGTGTCCTGAAAGACGTTCTGATGAAACTCTATGCCAGCCTTGAAAACCCGGATTACAACCTGGTTATTCATACGGCCCCTGTGGATGACGAACATAAATCGTATTTTCTCTGGCACATTCAGATAATCCCGCGCCTCACCCTGGCAGCAGGGTTTGAGCTGGGTTCAGGTATATCTATCAACGTTGCGCTGCCGGAGGAGACCGCAGCATTCATCAGAGATTTCGAGGTTAAAGATTCGGGGTTGTTGGAATGAAGGATAAAGAGAGTGTAAACATCATCGGCGCCGGTCCCGGATCACTGGTGGCAGCTATTGTCCTTCGCAGGCACGGGTTTGCCGTGAAGGTTTTTGAGATGTCGCCTGATGTCGGACACCGTCTGAGCGGGGATTTTCAGGGTGTTGAAAACTGGAGTTCTGAAAAAGACGTTACGGAAATACTCGGGGAGATTGGAATCGGGATAAATTTCCTGTGGATGCCCTATCACGAGGGAACAGTATATGCGCCTGAAATGAACCCCGTTGAAGTAAAATCAGGCAGGCCAATCTTCTATCTTGTCAGGAGGGGCAGCATGCCCGGAACACTTGACTGGGGATTAAAGGAACAGGCATTGTCGCTGGGGGTAGAGATTATATTCAACCACCGCCTCGATAACCTTGAAGGAAAGGCCATAGTGGGAACCGGACCCAAGGGGGCTGATGCCGTTGCTGTTGGTATAACCTTTAACACAAAGATGCCGGATAAGGCAGTTGTGGTACTTGATGACAATATAGCCCCAAAGGGCTATGCCTATCTTCTTGTAAAGCAGGGGTATGCAACAATGGCCACCGTCCTTTACAGGGAGTTTAAAAAAGCAGATGATTACTTTGAAAAGATGCTGGTTTTTTTCGGGGACAAGATGGATCTGGGTATCAAAAACAGGAAAAAGTTTGGAGGTTATGGAAACTTCTTTATTCGTGACAAGCAGACACGTAATGAAAAAATTTATATTGGTGAGGCTGCCGGTTTTCAGGACTGTCTCTGGGGATTTGGGATGAGATACTCGATGTTGTCAGGCTATATAGCTGCAAAAAGCTTTATAGAGGACTCGGATTACGACCTGCTCTGGCAAAAGGAACTTAGGCCCATGCTTGAAACATCCCTCGTTAACCGCTATCTCTTTGAAAGGATTGGCCATGCCGGTTACAGGTATCTGATTAAATGTTTTGGCCGGGGTGATCCCGCAAAAGTTCTCAAAAAACATTACAACCCTTCTTTTTTAAAGAATCTTCTGCTTCCACTTGCAAAAAGGAGATATGAAAGCAGGGTCAGGGACCTGAGCTGCAGCCGTAAAGACTGCACATGTGTATGGTGCAGGTGCGGAACAAAAAAGGTGTGTCCATAATGGAGACTGTAAATTATATAAATCCTACATATCATGACGATTTAAAAGAGGATGTCCTGTCCGGCTTGACAGCACCACAAAAGTTTATTCCCAGCAAATACTTTTACGATGCCCGGGGCTCAGACCTCTTTGAAAAGATTTGCTGTTTGCCCGAGTACTATCCAACACGTACGGAGCTGTCTATATTAAAGAGCGCTGCTCCGTCTATAATGCATTATTTCACGGATGGTGATATTGTTGAGTTGGGGGCAGGCGCAAACTGGAAGATCAGGACGCTGCTGGATATTGTCCCGAAAAACAAATTATCAAACATGCGGTATGTGCCTGTGGATGTCAGTGAGGCAGCCCTGGAGGCGTCAACTGAAGAATTACTGAGGATGTATCCCGAACTGAATCTGCTCGGTATAGTTGCCGATTTTACCAGACATATGGAGATGATACCTCATGGCCGGGAGAAACTGTTCGTCTTTTTTGGCAGCACCATAGGTAATTTCAAGGAAGATGAGCGAGACCTTTTCCTGAAAAATGTTGCCGGCTCCATGGGGGAGGGGGACCGTTTTCTGCTCGGGATTGACATGTTGAAGCCTCGGGACATATTGGAACGCGCCTATAACGACTCCTCGGGCGTTACGGCAGAATTCAACAAAAACATTCTTAATGTTTTAAACAGGGAGCTGGGGGCTGATTTTGATTTAGACCACTTTGATCACCGTGCAGTCTTTAATACAGAAAAAGAACGGATAGAGATGTATCTGCAGGCTAACGTTGATGTGGCTGCAGAGATAGGTTCCCTCGGCTTAACTGTCAAGCTGGAGGAGGGTGAACGCATTCTCACCGAGGTTTGCAGGAAATTCACTAAAGGCAGTGTGGACCGGATGGCCTTCAATGCCGGGCTGAATGTCAGTAAATGGTTTTCAGATCCAAAAGGTTGGTTTTCCCTTGTAGAGATGGAAAGCGGGAATAAAGGAGGGTAAGTTATGGAATGGGTCAGGGCAAACTGGTTCTGGATAATACTCTTTGCGGTATTTATCGGAATACACCTCTTTGGTCACGGAGGTGCGCATGGGGGCCATGGAGGGAAAAAAGAGGGGGATGAACACAAAGGACATGCCGCCGGTTCACAGGCAAAAAAGGAAGGGGGTGGAGGATGCCATTAAATATAAGAGTGGTCAGCTGGTCTCTGGGTATCTTTACGGCAATTTCATTCACCCTCTGTGTCCTTTACGGATTGATAGTTCCCAAAAGCCTGCACGGAATGGCGATGTTTCTTGAGGCAATGCTTCCTGCTTTCAAGTGGCTGACTTTTGGTGGATTCATTCTCGGTCTTGTTGAGAGCTTTCTTTACGGAATATATACCGGAGTTGTCTTTGTACCGGTATATAATTTTATTAACCGCAGGTGGGGAGCAGGAGGTTAGAGAGATGAAACAGGCAATTGTCCCGTCAGCTACAACCGGGGTAAGTGGAGAACATAAAGGAGAGGTCAGGATTGAGCTGCCTATAACAGGAATGACGTGTGCCTCCTGTACGGCAACGATAGAGAAAGCGCTGGCCTTAATAACCGGCGTCAGTCAGGCAAATGTCAATTTTGCCTCTCAGAAGGCATTTGTCTCATATGATCCCGACCGTGTCCGGATAAGGCAGATTATCAAGGTAATCAAGGATAGCGGGTACGATGTCGGCTCGGAAAAGGTCACCCTGAAGATCAGCGGGATGACATGTGCCTCCTGTGTCAGGAAGATCGAGGATGCCTTAAAGGGGTCGCGCGGGGTCATTTGGGCAGAGGTAAACCTTGGCTCCGAAAGTGCTGCTATCGAATATCTGCCTTCAATGACGGATATGAAATCACTGAAAAAAACCATAGAATCCGTTGGGTACAAGACTGGGACTGAAGAGTCGCAGTCTAAAGAGGAGGACTCAAAAGCACGGGAATACAGGTCACTTATCAGGCGGTTCATGGTTGCCGCTATTATATCCCTGCCCGTAATCGTGGTCAGCTACCCCAAATTCTTCCCGGTGCTCAAGGATATGGACATGGATACTTTGAGGCTGCTCTGGATAGGTGCGAGTATTCTTACCGTACCTGCCCTTATCTATTCCGGAAGCAGTTTTTTCAAGGGTGCAGTTGCAGCCTTCAGACACCGCTCTGCTGACATGAATACATTAATCGCTCTCGGCACAGGAATGGCCTGGCTCTTTTCGACCGTTGTGGTCCTCTTTCCCAGGCTCTTTCCCGAGAATGCCCGGGAGCCTTATTTCGACGTTGTCTCTGTGGTTATCGCCCTGGTAGTGCTGGGCCAGGCTTTGGAGCTGAGGGCCAAGGGCAGGACATCAGAGGCCATAAAGAAATTAATGGGACTCCAGGCCAAGACAGCACGGGTAGTAAGGAACGGCAACGAGATGGACATTCCGATAGAGGAAGTCCTGGTTGGTGACAAGGTGATAGTACGTCCAGGGGAGAAGATACCCGTAGACGGAGTGCTTGTTGAGGGACGATCAAGCGTGGATGAATCCATGCTCACCGGGGAGCCCCTGCCTGCTGAGAAGCAGGAGGGGGATGAGGTTATAGGCGGAACAATCAACAAGACAGGGGCATTTAAGTTTAAGGCCACAAAAGTCGGAAAAGACACGGCCCTTGCCCAGATTATCAAGATGGTGCAGGAGGCACAGGGCTCCAAGGCCCCTATACAGAAACTGGCCGATACAGTCAGCGGATACTTTGTTCCTGCGGTGATGGTTATAGCAGTGACGAGTTTTGTTTTATGGTATGACCTTGGCCCCGAACCGCGTATCATCCTGGCATTGCTCGGGGCGGTGACTACATTGATAGTGGCATGTCCATGCGCACTCGGTCTTGCAACACCGACTTCGTTGATGATAGGGGTCGGAAAGGCTGCAGAAAACGGGATACTGATAAGAAACGGTGAGGCCATACAGGTTGCTTCCGCACTTGACACCGTGGTGCTTGACAAGACAGGCACCATCACCATCGGGAAGCCGGCGCTTACGGATGTGATAGTTACAGGAGAAGCCAATGAGAAGGATGTTGTCAGGTTTGCGGCAGCCCTTGAGAAGAACTCCGAGCATCCACTGGCAGAGGCGATACTTCAGGGGGCCAAAATCCGGGACATTGTCCCCTCTGATCCGGAAGACTTCAAGGCCATACCCGGACACGGGGTAGAAGGCATTGTGGACGGGCACCGGATAAACCTTGGCAACAGAAAACTTATGGACAGGATCGGGGCTGACCTCGGTGTTCTTGAAAAAGATTCTCATACGCTTGCCGATGAAGGAAAAACCCCTATCTTTATTTCCATTGACGGCAAGGCTGCCGGCGTCATAGCAGTCTCTGATCCCCTGAAGGAGGATTCCATCGAGGCAATACAGGGGTTGAAAAAGCTGGGGGTAGATGTGGTCATGATAACAGGTGACAACAGGCGGACCGCAGAGGCCATAGCCAAGAGAGTGGGGATTGAGCGGGTGCTTGCAGAAGTCCTGCCTGAAGACAAGGCAAGGGAGGTACAGAAACTGCAACTGGAAGGCAGAAAGGTCGCCTTTGTAGGTGACGGGATCAATGATGCCCCCGCACTTGCCCGTGCGGATGTGGGAATGGCGATCGGTACCGGTACGGATGTGGCGATAGAAGCATCAGACATAACCCTTATCAAGGGCTCGCTCCTGGGAATACAGGCGGCATTCAGTATCTCAAAGGCCACGATGAAGAACGTAAGGGAAAACCTCTTTGGCGCCTTTTTCTACAACACAGCGCTCATTCCCGTAGCTGCGGGAATTCTTTACCCCCTGTGGGGTATTACCATGAATCCCATCCTTGCAGGTGCAGCCATGGCCATGAGTTCTCTGACTGTTGTGACTAATGCAAACAGACTCAGATTTTTGAAGGTGAGGTGAGATATGGATAAAATAATTGTAACAGCAGCAGGTATTTTTACCATAGGATGGGTCATCTGGTTCTTTCTGTTTTCCAAAAAAAAGGAGTACAGGGCAGCAGTATCATCAGGTGTTCAGGAAGTAAGCATAAAAGTGAAAGGAGGGTACACCCCGGACTTGATAGTTGCAAAGGCAGGAAAACCCCTCAGGCTGCTCTTTACACGGGAGGAAGAGGCATCCTGTACGGAGATGGTTGTTTTCGGGGCTTTTAACAAGTCAGCAAAACTACCCCCTTATAAGGAGGTAGCGGTAGAGTTGTTGCCGGAGAAGCCCGGAGAGTATGACTTCTCCTGTCAGATGGGTATGATCAGAGGTAAACTCATAGTTGAAGAATAACAAAGGAGGTAATACATTATGCATAGAGACCCGGTTTGTGGAAGGAAGATGAATCCCAACAAGGCCCACATCACAATTGAGCACGGGGGCAGGAAATATTATCTCTGCTGCCCCTTGTGTCAGGCAGAGTTCGAAAAGAATCCTGAAAAGTATATAAAGCAGGAAAAAGACTGAGTACGGAGTCTGAACGGGTCTGCCCCCTTGCAGGATTTAGTATGCAGGAAGGTGAAGGGGCAGGCCTGCAGATTTACATGTAGTGGATACTTTGTTAGTCCCGGCAATAAAATAGTTTGTTATGCACCGTGCATTGGGGGGAATCCGGAACCCCGGCTGTTTTCCAGGCGAAATCCCCCCGATATTCATGTTATAGTATTACATGCGTTTTGTTGCAGACCTGCATATTCATTCAAAACATTCGAGGGCAACCAGCAGGGAGATGTCCCCTGAGAGGCTCTGGAAGTGGGCGCAATTAAAGGGTATCACCGTTATCGGCACAGGTGATTTTACGCATCCAAAATGGCTTGACGAGCTGCAGGAGAAGCTTGAACCGGCAGAAAACGGCCTCTTCAGGCTTAAAGAGGAGTTCAGGACAGATGACGTTCCTGACTCCTGCAGGGCAGACGTCCTGTTTCTCCTCTCTGCCGAGATAAGCTGCATTTACGGTAAAGGCGGCAGGACACGGAAGATACATTCCATTATATTTGTCCCTGACTTTAGTGCTGCAGCAAGAATAAACACCGCCCTGTCAAAGATAGGAAACCTTAATGCCGATGGAAGACCGATACTCGGGCTGGATGCAAGAAAACTCCTGAAGATCGTAATGGATGCATCCGCTGATGCCATGCTCGTCCCTGCCCATGCATGGACCCCCCACTTCTCAGTCTTCGGCGCAATGTCCGGCTTTGACTCTCTCGAAGAATGCTTTGAGGAGTTGACCCCGCATATTCATGCCATAGAGACCGGGCTTTCCTCAGACCCCCGGATGAACCGGCGGCTTTCACAGCTTGACGGTATAACCCTCATATCCAATTCCGATGCCCATTCACCCGCGAAAATCGGTCGTGAGGCCAATATCTTCGACACAGACGTCTCCTACAAATCCATAATGGAAGCCATCAGAACAAAAAAGGGGTTTTCAGGAACCATAGAGTTCTTTCCTGAAGAGGGGAAATATCATTATGACGGTCACAGGGTTTGCCGTGTGAGTCTCTCCCCGAAGGAGACAATAAAGTATAACTACCTCTGCCCTGTATGCGGTAAAAGGGTGACGGTAGGGGTAATGCACAGGGTTGAAAAACTTGCAGACAGGGAAGACGGTTTTGGCCTGTCAGGCTCACCGGGCTTCCACTCCATCATCCCCCTGCCGGAGATTATATCCGAGACCGTAAAGGTCGGTGTTAACAGCAAGAGGGTGAATAAGGAATATTTCAGCATCCTGGAGAGCCTCGGCAATGAATTCAGGATCCTTATGGAGACATCTCTTGAGGATATCGGAATGGCTGGCTCACCCCTTCTTCGGGAGGCAATCTCGAGAGTACGCTCGGGAGATGTTTATATTGCTCCCGGATTTGATGGCGAGTTCGGGAAAATAAGGATTTTTGAGAAGGTCGAGAGGGAAGAGATTAAGGGACAGAACATGCTTTTTTGATAATGCAGATTCCGGCCTATCTTTTATCACTGAAATAATCACCAAGCAGTCCCCTGGAGTGTTCGTCCTCATGGCAGTAAACACAGAGATTTTCCCAGTTGGAACCATTCGGTGGATTATTCCTGGGATTTCCGTCCCTATGGTGGACGGTCAGGAGATGCCTGTCTTTATAATCAAACTCTCTTGCACATTTGGCGCAGATAAGCCCGTGAATCTTCAGTGAACGTTCCCTGTAACTGGTGGCAGGGGAGCTCTTCTCCTTTAATTCCCTGACAATATCAGCAGCAGACTTGTTGCTCTTTATCTTTTCAGGCCTTTGTTTTTTGTATGTTTTATTTCTTTTGCTTTGCATTTCAGTATATTTCCTGCCCCTGGTTACATAAGGAATTCAGGTGGCAAAATACCCTGCCGCATCCCGTCCCGTGTTTTTGTTCCATATATTCAGGATATCAGGCTTTAATCCAAATGTCAACGGACCCGGCATGACCTTCAAAACCAGAAGAGCCATAAATTATTTCGTTGCCTTATTTGCACAATAAATACACAAAAAAGATGTTGGATCGAATTCAAGGCGTTTAAGGGCAATTTCTTCCCCGCATTGAAGGCAATAGCCGAACTCGTCTTTATCAATTCTTTTTAAAGCAGCCTCTATCCGTTGCAGTTTAATACTCCTCCGGCGCCTGGATTCAATGGACATAGCTTGTGCCTGTAAAGCGTCCATTCTTGATAGACGGCCAACCCTGGTTTGATCGAGTTCTACTGTCTGGGCCCCCTCATTGCCCATTCGTTCTATCTCCTGCAGTTCATTGCGGATTTTGAGTAATTTCTCCCTGAATGAGGCTATATCAATGCTGGATTTATTCACATGGTCTCCTTGTCATACCCCTACGTTGTAAACGTAGGAATGGTTTTATTATATCAGTTTTATCTGTCTCATGGCTGGATTTTGGCCATGACCCGGCAACACCCAACTGCGCTGCTATTCTTCAAAACGTCTAACTGCCCTTCTCAGGAGTTTGTTCTTGCTGCGGCGCTGTTTGGCCTCCAGACGGCGTTTTTTTGATTGAAGCGTCGGCCTTGTCTTGCGACGGACTTTTGGCCTCTCTGCTGCCTTGCGGATCAATTCAACCAGCCTGTCGATTGCGTCCTGGCGGTTCTGCTCCTGTAAACGGAACCGCCGGGCATCAATGACCAGGGTGCCGTCTGCGGTAATCCTCCTTCCGGCAAGACGGATAAGACGCTCCCGAACATCAACGGGCAAGGAAGAGTTTTTAACATCAAACCGAAGTTGAACGGCCGTAGCGGTCTTGTTAACTTTTTGCCCACCCGGCCCTGAAGCACGGATGAACTTCAGATGAATTTCGCTCTCGTCAATCGAGATGCCTTCAGTGATATGAATCATGTTTCTATTTTACCCTTTACTGAAAAGATATTCATCTCCTGGTCTCAAATAGAGAGGGGAAGAAATGTTCCGGCTGGACCATGCTGCTGTATCTCAGGCATGTAAGAGGGATGAAGACAGGAAGGAGGTGTGAAAGCAGTTAGTTATGTTGAATGTTGAGACCTGCCCCCTATTCAAACTGACTTCAATGTCCCCGTCCAGGTTTCAAAGGCAGGAAAATCTTTTTTTCTTTCCTCTTTTCTATAAAAAATAGTGTAGGTAAGGGTTTTCCAGCCAATGAAACCCAAGCCTTCTTTGCTTTTGCGGTATCTGGTACGCCATGTGCCTGTATTTAAATAGACCTGTTCCTTTGGAGCAGGCCCTTCTATAACACGTATAGGTGCCTGGAGGGGTTCATGGGTGTGACCATAGACAATATATCTTATCTGACTATCCAGGTGTAGATACTCCTTTGGTGCGGCCTCTAAAAGGTCATCCCCGACAAGACTGTTTTTCACTTTCTCTAAAAGGGGCATTAGTTTTTCAAGAGGAAATATCTTGAATTTTTCAAGAAGATATAGTGCAGACTGGATTTTATCCGCCTCATCCAGAAAGTCATACCATTTATCATGATGGTCATACCATTTCTTTACGAACTCCAAATCATTAAATTCCCGTATCACTTCATCAACTGCATCCTCAATAACTTCCTTTAAAGAAAGGTTCCTCTTTACCTGGTAGAGCAGCCATTCCAGGGTAGCTGAAAACGGCCTGACATTTTCAATCTCTTGCAGGTTTCTTTTTAAGGCATGTTGCTCCTTTTTCGGTAATTTTTTGATTTCTTTCCTGTTCATTATCTTCCACGGAAGCTTTGCTATCAGTTCTGTAGTTATAGGATCACCAATGGGCATCCTCATGTAATCTTCATGATTATAAGAAACCCCTCCCTCATAATTAAATTTGTCATATTCATGACCATGTCTGGCAAAGACACCATAGGAGATATCTTCAAAGCAGTGCTCAAACGGGATATTGCGAGAGGGGATTCGAAGCCACTTGCTTACCTTTTTCCTCAGGCTTTTATATTTGTTACACAGTCTATCGTGATTTCCGGGAATATAGATTCTCTCCGGTTCAACCGGAAGATCAAACTCCTCTTTTAATTCACCCTTCAAAAGATTAAAGGTTTGCTGATTTTTCTTTATTATTTCATCAAATATAGTATTTGCATGGGTTTCAATCCCTTTTTCATCATTTCCCCAGGGCCTCTTACTGACAGGAATCTTTCTGCCCTTATGTTTAAACCACATTTCCGTCCTGAGCAAGTCAAAGATATCTCCCAGGAAGACAATTTTAATCTCTTCTACCGGCCTTCCTTTTTTAGTCATCCAATCAACTGCACCTTTAATATCTTCAAAGAAGATTCGAAAGGCATCTGCCGGAACGTTATGCTCTCCGGCACTTCCATCAACAAAATGAAGGTCACTGATAAAAATGAGCATACTTTACCCCCTTTTCCATCAATCGGCCTGCCATGTATGAAAGAGATATCTCGCTTTTTGCAAGTTCATCGAGAGCAGGACGGTTTTTTTTGACAAAATCATTCACCTGTTCAACATAATCCCTGTCGATTCCTCTATTAAATCTTCTCCCCCAAAAAGAATCACTATTCTGTCACGATTCAAGGGCCAAAAAACCTGATACCAAATACCTTCGCACCTTGCACAGTTTTTATTCTTCCACAATGAGCAGTGTCAACCCGCAATCACCGCACTCAACCGCATTGGCGCCCACGGGAGAACTGCATGCAGGACATTTCCCCTCGCTGACCAGTTCCTGTGACTCCCTGATCTCCGGATGGACCTCGGCAAAGTATTCCTCAATGCACTCCTGTGCCCGCTCGGCATCCTCCTCAGAGACCAGCAACTCCCAGGTATCACCGCAGCAACCCTTGTTGCATGAGTCCTCAGCATGAACGGTGCAGGAGATACCCGAATCGATGACAACATGATAGAGCTCATCAATCCATTTCAGGTCGCCCTTCCTGATTGCTACGGAATTCTGAACGGTCTGCGCCATGAGCCGCGCCCTTGCCTCCTGAGCCGCCTTGTTCTCTTCAGGGCTTAGAAGAAGAGTGCCGCAGTCGGCGCACTTCTCGATATGCGCAAAGTACTCGGTGGAGCAATCAGGACAGATCTTTATCTGTCTCATGGCATGAGACCAAGGCGGGATTTTCTTAGAGTTCTTATTCTCAGGAATTTAATCAGCAAGATATAATCCTCCTATTCATATATAGTTTAACGAAGATTAATAAAAACGTCAAATCATACTTGAACTGAGTGACCCCGGATGCACCACATTAATATTGACAACATCAGGCGTTCTTTTGAAATAAACTCTCTAATTTTGAACCACTCTCTTTGAGGCCTACGGTATTGTTATGCCCACAAGTTCATCCCCCTTTGAGCCTTAGCAATACACCATTGTCAGCATCTCAGAATCGGTTGCCTTCTGATGCCGTTTGAAGCTGATATACAGGAAATCTGCCTCTTTGTCATAATCTATCCACATCTTGGTTTCAGGTAATCTGAGAGATAATCTCATGGAATTTTATTAATTTTATTTTTTCTGACCCGTCAATTGGTTTGCATAGTGGGTATCAACGGAAGTTGCTCAAATTAGCTCAGCTTCTTGATAAATTTCGCAACGTCTTTCTTGCTTAGAACTCTTAAAACAACAATCTCGTTACCGTCAATCATATAAAATACCCTGTACTTATCAATTCTCAACCTGTAAAAATCTGCATTTGTTCCCTTAATCTTCCTGATTAATTTGCCCTTCGGAAAAGGGTTTTCCTTAAGAACGTTCATGCCATTTGTAATTTGTGTACAAATGCGGTCGCTGAAACCATCAAGGTCTTTTACAGCCCTGAGAGAAAGGATAATTTCGAAATTATCCATGCCTCTTTTTTCTGTTGGCAAGGTAGTCTTTTAGTTTTATACCATCTTTACGTTTATACTCTTGCCGTGCCTCCTCAAGGACATCAAGAAGTTCCGGGCTTTGTTCGAGCAAATAATCATCGAAATCCTCCTCCGAAATTGCTGTTATTATTGCCCTTGGCTTACCCTTTGATGTAATAATCACTGCCTCCTTCTCAGCTGTTCTGAGTATCTCGGACGTCTTATTCTTAAGTTCCCTTACATTTGCAAACTTCATCTTTCACCTCTATGTAGCTACATTTATAGCTACTATGACATATCATCAGGGTTATGTCAACACTCTCAACTCCTTCATTTGGAGCAGCCCTTGCAGAACCTTCTCATATCCTTTCCACTCCAAACAATCATCCCATTTTTGCTATCTTCTTTTGTTGTCAAAAGTAAAATAGTCATCATAAGCAGCCTCTTCACTTATAAAACCCTCTTTTACCTTCGAATCAAATTCGAACACATCTTTAACACCATACTTCTTCGTCAGTAGAATGTCACGCAAAGTTCGTCCCCTTCAAAGGCCCCGATAGTTAGAGAATGTTAGCCAGCAATTTGGAGCCAGAGTCTGGCATCCGGTCTCCCTTGGTCATCTCGAAGAACCAGTAACGTGTATTGAACTCAACCGCGGGATTGAGCTCCAGTGCCGCAAGCGGGAACTCGATATGGTAAGTAGCACCACTTACAACGGGTGTCCCCGAGTACTTCAGGATGTCGTACAGACCGGGGCTGGATTCTTTGGAAACTGTAAAGGATCCGGCTCCGCAGCGAACTAAAAAATCCGCATCCCCATCACTGTCATGATCGAAATAGTAGAAGAAGTCCATTGATGAGTAGTTACTGTAGAAGACGATATCGGTTATTACATTAACGCGATTGTGAGTAACGGTTGAGCTTTTGAAGTCAATGCCGTCGGGGACGCCCGATTCGTTCGGATCAACACACCCTGCCAGGAAGAACACTAAGCCAAGAACCGGCAGAGCGATAAAGACCTTTTTTTTCACAAGATATCTTCCTCTCTCGTTAAACCTCCGAATTATATGCTGGAACTGCAATAGTTTAGTGAGTCTATTCATCTTACACCTCCCAATATTCTTGCAGCCTTAATTGAACTGCTTTATTTTCTTCCTCGTCGATAGTTCTGCATAGTGTGCAACAGGGTGTCCTCAACGTCCCCTTTTCCAGTTAAACCGTGTACAAAACCTTAACGGTGCTTTATAAAACACCTACTACGTTAGTCTGACTACAGCATTACATTATTGGTAGCTTAGGTAAAGGTAAAATTCACATCCGGGTTGTATTTCTTGGCAGATAATAAGCACCATTTTTTATAAGGC